>DYRX01000224.1 GCA_020718525.1 Victivallis vadensis | reverse complement strand
CTCGGAGATACTGGCATACTGGGTTCGTATTCAACTAAATTTATCGATTGCCGCTCCGCTGATAGCGATAGCGACTACGATTACGAAAATTATAAAAAATACAATTTCCTATACGATTAAATTATCTGAAATCAGTATTTCCCTCTCGTCGTCCAAGAAACTAGACCTTTCGCGCTGGTTTTTTTGTTGCACGACGCTGTATAATTGCTGTGAGAAGTCTCGGAATCTCCGAAGGCACAGTTGAAATCTTCGATCACGCAATTGAATTTTCCATCATTCTCGGCGGAAATGTCAAGGACATTCGTCCCCTTTGTGTTCTTTCCGCTTATAACAACCGTAAGTTTCTTGTCCTTTTTCAAGCGGACCGTGACTGTTTCGCTCGAACTTTTGAATACCGCATTCCCGCCCTTTATGGGGTCAAACCTGCTTTTGAAAGCTTCCCCTATCGTGCCGGTGAAAGAGTAATCCCCAAAATCGAGCGAAACTTCCGTTGAATCCCCTACACTGCTCATATCAAACGAGTCTGGCAGTTGTGCAATGCAAGTTATACTGTACCTGTCAAGCCCTGAATCAGGCGTTTTAATATTCCGATACGAAGCGTTCAACGTGAGTTTCAGCAACTGGCCAGGGCTAGCGTTTTTTACAAAATTTGCGGTCCAAGTCTGGTTGTCGGTGACAGGTCCAACAGTGATACTAATGTTGGTGTATGTGGTGCCGAGGTTCGAAGTCCAGTTTACGAATGAATACCCTGTCTCCGGTATGGCCATGACAGGCGAACAGATCCCGCCAGATACAAGAGTCTGAGGTGTTGTCCCACTTATTGCACCACCGGTACCGGCGAAAAAAGTAATGGTATATGCCATAGAAGATGTCGTCCATTTCGCATACAGAGTTGCGGATGCGTTCGCGGTGTAGCTTGCGCCTTCGGCGTATGAAGTTCCATTGCCGTCTGCGGCAGTATTCCATCCCGCGAAAGTGGAAGCAGTTTTTGCAAGATTCCCACTGTTGGTGGCGAGAGTCAGAACCATGTCGTGAGTCTTGGCTTGTGGTGCCGGCGGCATCCCCGACGTCGCACCGTTGGCATCGTAGGTCACCGTGTAGGCTGGACGGGTGATGATGGTGCGCGAGAGGCAGGGATCGCCGATGATAGACATCCCGTAATGCCAGTAGACTTCACTTGCGTCGTACGGAGCCTGGGCCTCGAACCATTCCTTGAGGGACTGCCCGAACGACTTTCCCGCTCCCAGCGGCTGGTAGAATTGGTAGAATTCAAGCATGGATCCCGTCTTGGTACTGCCGACAGCGGCTAGGCTGGTAGAACTGGAGTTGAAGATATATGCGCCGCCCATAAAATTGCTGTCCGTGAAGCGGCAACCGCTACAGCAGAAGAGGTTGTAGAGCACCGCCTGAGGAGGGACGGCACGAAGCTCGGTGTTGTAGAGTTCGCCGCCCCGCGTGAATTGGTGCAACTGGGAACTGGAATGGCAGGACAACTGTACGAACTCATAGGTCGTCAAAGGTAGCTGGTTACTGCGGTAGTCAGCCCGGTTCGTTTTGGGTGCCACGATCGCCTGGTACGTGGGATACGCATAGGCAATGTCTGTCTGAAAGTAGCTGTGGGAGGCCCAGTCGTCCTCCGTGTACGTCAGACCGGCGGTTCCGACCGTGGTTCCAGACACGTAGCAGTTGTGCAACTTCTGTAGGTAGGCATTGGTCTGGTTCGCCTCTGTGTCTCCCGACATCTGCGAGGCATCGATCCGGCCGATGAAGATCTCCGGCGCCATGTCCCCGGTGCCGGCCGTATGGCTGTCATAGACCCCCGCTTGCATGGGCGATATCGTCTGCGCGTCAGTCCACGCCCCGTCGAGGTCGGTCAGGAAGAGGTCGCAGGGAAAGGAAGTATAGCCATAGTTGCCACTGCCGGCGTAGTCATTGGCGACCTCGAACCAGGCGCATGGAATGTTGCCGATGAACGTGCAACCGAGCAAGTCCTCGGCCTCGGTTTGCAGAAATGCCTTCAGTTGTTCGGCTGTTCCGTAGTTGCAGTCATAGACGGATACCGTGTAGCCTGCGTTCTGCAGGTCGTCAACATACGTGTCCAGCTTCGTCTGAATAGACGGACGCAAGCCGCCGTTCACAAGAACAATGAGCTTGTTGTTTCCGAGTTCTTTCAAGGTGGAACGAAAGAGCGGAGTCATCTCGATGGTACGCTGATCCTGTGTCTGTAGATATTCCGCATGGGTTCCCGGCTGACCCGGTCCTACCCATTTCAGCAGGGGAATGCCGCTGTAGTCGCTTTCGTCATTTTCGGCATCCGCGGCGCGGACCGATAGCGTCCCGATGGCAATGCCGCTCATTGTAGCCGCAAGGACAAGTCTGTGGAGGAATCTAAGTTCCCTTGAGTTGAAAATACGCATGATGGCTCTCCTGACAGGACGTTTAATCTCCCTATACGGTGGACTTTAGCAGGATGGAATAATAAAGTCAAGGCATATAGATAAAATTAAATGCAGTTTTTTTATGAAAGAGTAAGACCTCATGCTGTTTTGTTTATCTGAGATTGGGAGTCCAATCCGGGTGCCAATGTCAGCGGAAGGATCTCGGCAACGCAGATTGAGTGCTTTCCGTAAAGTTTCCCTGGGGGCGAGCCCTCCAATGGCTCATGCAACGGTCCGGTTTATGACTTATGCAACTGGCTCATAAACGCTACGCATCGGAAGTATTTCATGACGTTCGGCTATTTGCGAAAATCAGTACTTGCCGCATTCGGCAAGTACATGAGTGACGCGGCAGAAGTCATAAGAGTCATGAAAAAATATTTGATTGTCATTCCATCCCCGAGTTCACATGTCAAGTTGAAAGTTGCACTTTTTGCTCGATTTTCACTCGAAAACTTGACAGAGTTGCGGGATCAGGAAGTCTGTGCCTCCTTCGACAGGAGAAGCCATTTTTTTCCGTTGTAGTCGAAGTCGCCCAAAACAGAAAAACCGGAGAAATATCTTGCTCTGATCTCTGCCGCCAGGTCTTCATCCGACTTGGGTTCGAACTGGGAAAAAACATATGAGAAGAGCCTGTCCGATGGCTCCAGCGAGATGAAAATATTGTCCTCGCGCTCACAGATTCCAGCGACAGCAAGCTTCCGGGATCTTGAGCAGGCCTTTTCCAAAATTGACACGGCGTCCGCGCTGTCAATCGCAATATCCGCCTTCGAGAGGAGGACGAGCCTATTCAAAGTAATATTCCTTTCCGGCTTCAAGAATAGGGCAGGAAGATTTTCTGAATTTTAGCGCGAGATCTTCCTCGTCCAGAAAGCTGAGCGGGGAAATCTCGACCTTGCAGAGGGGCGAGGATTTTGCGTCTCTCGGAATCTTGACACCGACCTTTTCAAGCATTGAAGCGTCCTTTTCGACCATCATCCTTCTGCACGAGACTATCGAGTCAACTCCGTCAGGATTTTTAACAGGAGAAAATTCATCCTCCCTGCGCGCCTCCAGGATGAGTGTATTTTCAGCGAAAGGCAATGCGTCAAAAATGAAAGTTTCAAGCTTGACAGCATTTGTCTTTTCCGGTTTGACCAAGTTTCCGGCGGCATCAATAAACGGGACTTTTTTGTCTGCACGGTGCCATGGAAGCTTCAGTTTTCCGTCCTGGGTCAGCCTCTCAATGAATGCGACGCTGAAAACATGTATGGCAGGGCTTCCTGCTTCAAAAAGCAAGCGTCCGTCCGATCTGCGCTTTTCAGTGAGTTCCGACGGCATGTCGCTGTATTCGATTATGCAGAGCTTCCCGTCGCTGACGCAGAAATTTCCGAGCTTTTCATTCGGACCAGTCTTGCTGAGGCTCCTAGAGCTCATCTCCGATTTTTCGAGGCTATGCAGTCCTATGAAGAGAGGATCAAGCGGAGAAACCAAAGGATTGTCAACCTGAAAATATGAAATGAACTCGACAGAATTCTTTCTCATTTTTGCGAGAGCCCCGCTTTTTGCCAGAGCCAGAAGCGTGCCACCGTGCCCGTTCGGAGAAAGCGCAATCGAATCCTTCGCTTCGAGAATTATTTTCCCCGAGTAGTCAATTGCAGGCATCATTCCCTGGACAAAGAAAATCACGGTGTCCTGGGAAAGACCAAAATAATTGTTCTCCTCAAAAAAGCGCCTGGTCTCTGCGTCGTTGGATTCGCTTGTCATGATGAACCATAGGAATTTATGCGAATATTTTTCTGAAGCCCTCTTTATTTTCTCAGCGAAATACTGGAATAGAGGCTTGTTCCTTATGGGAGAAATCGGGAATTTGCCCTTTGGTCCGTCGTATCCAAGGCGAGATCCTTGTCCGCCTGCCACAGTAAGAACGGCGACTTTGCCCCCGCGCAAAAGGTTCTTTCCGTGCGCGACAGCCTCCTCATAAAGCTTGGACAGATCAGGACTGTCTGGAATTGCTGGAAAAACCTTTGGGGGGAGGAGCTCCTTCGGCAGTTCGATGTTCTTCTTCTGCAGAACCAATTCGGCGGCGAGCTCGTTCAAGTAAGCGAAATCTATCGAATCTATCTGAGACTCGAGCTTCTTTTTCGACTCGGCTGAAATTTCCGTCCAAAACTGCAGAAGCTGTTCCTGTCCAAACCTTTTCAGATCAAGCATGGCGCTGACTCCTTTATGAAAAATTGCCCCGCGCTGGGGAAAGCTCATTCAATCTCAAGTTTAGAAACGTCAAACGACGGCTTTGGCGTTCTTATCTTCAGCGACAAGAGCGTTTCATGTATTATTCTGCTCACCAGATAATTCCGGTACCATTTGTGGTTGGACGGTATGACAAACCAGGGCGCGTTCTCCGTGCTTGTCCGCGTAATGGCATCCTCATAGGCTTCGATGTAGGAATCCCAGAATGCACGCTCAGGAACGTCGCTTTCGCTGAGCTTCCACTGCTTTGCCACGTCCTCCTTGCGGCTAAGGAGCCTTTTCTTCTGCTCGTCCTTGTCAATGCACAGGAATATCTTGACTATTGTAACGCCAGAATCGCTGAGCATTCTTTCAAAGTTGACGATGTGTTCACAGCGTTTTTTGCAGACCTCTTTCGAAACGAGCTTGTGGACGCGCACGACGAGGACATCCTCATAGTGGCTTCGGTTGAAGATGCAGATCTCGCCCTTGCCTGGCACATGCGGATGGACTCTCCAGAGAAAGTCATGGTCGAGCTCGATCGGAGTAGGCTTTTTGAAGGAGGCTACTTTCACTCCCTGCGGATTGACTCCGTCGAAGACGTGCCTTATGGTGCCGTCCTTTCCCGCCGTGTCCATTCCCTGAAGAACCACTAGAAGCCCGTGTTTGCGTTCGGCATACATCGCCTCCTGCAGTTCTTCGATTTCAGAATTCATCTTGGCTATTTTTTTGAGCGCGGCCTTTTTTCCATCCTTGAAACAGCTTGTTTCGGAAGGATCAAATTTAGCAAGCTTCAGCTTGTTTCCTGATTTGACAAGATATTTCTTCAGTTCGCTGTCCATCTGAAAGCCTCCTTGTAAAATAGTTTGATCTCCAGACCCAGCCAGTCGCCGCGCACAAATCGCTTTCACACGCATTTGAGCATCTGGCTTCCTCGACAATAGCTTAGGATTTTCTATTTTCAAATTCCCTTGCCAAATGCAGAATCGAAAATGCCTCATTAAGAGTTTTTGGGTTGAATTGAAAAGTTGCGTAACCTGAAATACGGTAAGAGCATTGCATCATGGAGCCAGCGAGGAGCATCGCGTTCCCAAAAAGGGCGCCCGTGACGGGCATTGCTTCGTTGGCAGTTCTCGGAATAATTTGATGAAAAACAATTTGAAAAATTAGGTGCCAGCTTGACGAGACCAGCAAAAGCGTTTTTCAAATGCGAGGGAGGCGTTAGTTCGTCAGAACTGATCGCATTGGCGTCGGCTGGCTTCAATTCCCTCCCTGAGCAAAGAAGGAGAAAGCTTGTCCAATTCTTAAACGCGAAAATCTGCGATGACGGAGGATTCGCCGACCGGAGCGGGAAAAGCGATCTTTACTACACATATTTTGGGACTCTCTCCCTTGCCGCATCCAGCCAGGGAATGCCTGAAAGCTTTGTCGAATATCTTCTTCGGGCAAGCAAAGTAAAACTCCGTGACTGTGTTTCGCTTAGCATACTTCTTCAGATCATCTCGACCCACAGCGATGATACTGCAATTTCCGAACAGATGCAATGTCTGCGAGATTCGCAGGCTCCACGCCTCTTGGGCTTCTTGAAGAAATTGAAAAGACCTGACGGAGCTTATGCAGGAAATCCGGAAGACAATATTGGCAGTGTATATGGTCTTTATCTTGCGGGGCAGGCAATCGCGTCTTCAGACAAAAGAGGCAGGATTAAAATTCCGGCAAGCTCCTTCATCGGCGAGCATCTTCTTCCAAATGGTTCATGTCAAAACCGGAAAGGAGACGGATTCGGAGTTCTTACGACAAGTTCCGCGGCACTTATTTTGGATTTTTTCGATTCGCAGACCTGGCAGTCAGAAATTTCAGGATTCATTGTCAGCGCGGCGGCGATGGAAGGAGGGTTCGTCATTGCGCCATCAAGCCCCTTTCCTCCGGATTTGCTTTCTACGGCATCGGCTCTATTTTCACTTGCCATATGCGGTTTTCAGCAGATAATTGAAAACCCGGAGCGCCACTCGGATTTTGTCCTGTCGCTACAAAATGATGATGGCGGATTCACAGCCTCGCGATTGGACAAGCTCTCTGACCTGGAGTACAGCTTTTATGCTCTGCTTTCTTTGGGAGCCATTCTGACGCGGGTGCATTTCCCAAAATGAACTTCATCCCACGCAAAGACGCAAAGCACACAAGGTAAGGGGCTGTTGCGAAATAACGATGACATTTGCCGCTAATTATGCCGCTTCTGTCCACGTACTGCCACTTCATTTCCAGACTAAAGGCTGATGCTTCTTGCTCTACTTTGCACCTGAAACATTAATTTTACCTCTTTTTTCTCACGGACTGGAAAATGCGGAGATAGAAGCTAAATTAACTTCCGCGTATTCTGTTAATTCTCGGGCAACGTCAGTCTTTGCCGGGCGCTTAGTTCAGTTGGTTAGAACGCTACATTCACATTGTAGAGGTCGTTGGTTCGAGTCCAATAGCGCCCACCATACTCTATCTGGATATGAACTCATTTTTGCCTTTTTCTAACCTCGTTGTGTCTCAAAAACTTAAAATTGGGACACATTTGGGACACATTTCGTCCGAAAATGTCCAGAGGCAAGCA
>DYRX01000529.1 GCA_020718525.1 Victivallis vadensis | reverse complement strand
TTCCGAGCTGGAGGAACTGGAAAGACTGCGGGAGTTGAATGAGGAGCTCAGGAGCAGGAACCGGAAGCTTCTGCTGGAGCTCAAGGACGCGCTCGGCATCAAATCCGCCATCAGGGAAAAGGATGACGGAGACAGCGCCACGGAAAAGACTCAGGGCAGACCTGCGGAAAAGCCGCGGCATATGCGCCAGATACGGGAAGGAGCTACAGCATAAAGAGGCAGCCGGGCCGGCCGTGGAGATCGGCGGAAATCTCGCCGCCCATCTCGCGATGCTCAGACAGGCCGGGCTCAGCTACCGGAAGCTGAGCTCATTCTGCACGGAGCCCCTCGGAATACCACTAACCCCTTCCGGCGCGATGGGGGTGGTCAACAGGGTGACCAACAACACCCCGCTCTACGAGACCATCGGCAACGTCCTGCCAGAACAGGAAGTGCTCAACTGCGACGAGACGGGATGGAAGGTGAGGCTTGAGCAGTGGTTTGTCTGGATATTCTGCAACCCTTCGCTCGTCTATCTGGTTCCGGACAAGAGCAGATCGGGGAAGGTGCCTGAACGGATTCTGGTGAAGGACTATCAGGGGACGGCCATATGCGATTTCCACGGAGGATACAATTTTCTCCAGGACAAGCAGCGATGCCTCGTACACTTCACCAGAGATATAGAAAAGGAAAGGGACTTGCTTCCGGGGAGCGTGACACTTGAGCGGTTCGAGGACACTCCAGGGGTGGAATGGCACAACAACGGGGCAGAGCGGCATCTCAGACCGCTGGTCGTATCGAGGAAAATGTCGTTCGGAAGCGATACGCCGCAGGGCGCAGGAAGAACATGTGTCCTGCACTCAGTCGTGGAGACATGCAGACTCCAGAACATAAGGGCGGTCGATCTGCTAAGGGAAATAATGACCAGAAACAACAATGGAAATTTCCCGCTGAACCAGATTTTGACAACCCGCCTGAACTGCTGACAACTCCCGGCGTCCCAGCACCGAAAAAACCCTGCTTAACGGTTACTATAAATAAATAGTCCTTATCGATATATGAGATATTATATAACGTATGTACTTTATAGCAAATATCTTAAGTGTGAACGTCCCCATATCATTAAGAGTGCCCTTACCTGGGAACACCGAGCACCAGCTCGGTATATTGAAGAGTGCCGACAGGATGTAGGCGTTCCCATCAGGAAATTCTGACCCTAAACCGTTAAACTGTAAACCGGAAACATTTTTTCACGACAAGCTCGCCAAGCCGCGAGGTTAAAAGACAAGAATTTGTCCCGCGCATGAAGATCTCACCTGCAAAATAAACTCTGTTCTCACACTGTCCAATGACTTCATAAACAGCAATAAATTATCTGTTAATATCTCTCCATCAATTAGTTCGCCGGGGGTGCATTTCCTAAAAGTTGAACATTATCTCACACGAAGACACAAAGCACACGAAGTAAAGAGAAATCTTGTCCGCCTTGAAACTTGCCCATTGTTTTTCATAGATAAAAACAATGGAATTGG
>DYRX01000528.1 GCA_020718525.1 Victivallis vadensis | reverse complement strand
TCAAGCGCAAGGCATCCGGGATTGCGGCTGGAACGCTTCTTGTCGAGCAGTGCACCTTCAGCGGTAACAGCACGGCGGGCTATGGCGGCGCACTATGGCTCCAGGACTACAACACGAATGAATACACTGTGAATATCTATAACAGCACGATTTATGCGAATACCGCAAGCTCCGGAAATGGCGGCGGGATCTACAAGGACGACCAGACTTTCGCACTTAATATTTATAGCACAATCGTCTCTGGAAACACTGCCTCATCCGGCAACGACATCGCAGGAACAATCAATGCTGATCATTCCCTGTTCGGAAACTCGACCGGCATCACGTTCGGCACTGACACGGCAAATCTGAAGAATCAGGATCCCTTGCTTTCAGCCGCCGCAAACAATGGCGGAAGCACGAAGACATGTCTAATCGCCTCTGCGAGTCCGGCTGTGAATGCGGGCGCAAATCCGCTATCGCTTGAAAACGATCAGCGCGGCTCCGGCTATCCGAGAGTACTCGAAGGGGTCTGCGACATCGGAGCTGTCGAGGTGCTTTCACCGCCAGTGATGCACAGCGTCAGCTTCACGGCGGGCGCAAATGGAAGTCTGACGGGTCAGACAAGTCAGACGGTGTCAGACGGCGAAGACTGCTCCGCAGTCACCGCCGTCCCAGACTCAGGATTCCGTTTTGTGAACTGGACCGGCGACTACTCTGGCACCCAAAATCCGCTCACAGTTACAAATGTCACAGACGACATGGACATAACTGCGAATTTCGCAAGAGTTGCTCCGGAGGATTTCAACGGCGACTCTAAATCAGACGTCATCTGCGAGAGCCCCGTCGAAAATGGATTCATCTATTTCATGAATGGAGTCACGCCTTCCGCGCCTGCAAGCGTCTACGATAAAAACGACAAGAACTGGACAGTTGCGAAACTCGCAGATTTCAATGGGGACGGCAAATGCGACATGCTTTGGGAGCATGAGATCAGCGGACAGGTTCTCGTCTATCTCATGAATGGCGCTTCAATTATTTCAGTCAGCTCAATCTACAAGGGTGGAGAGTGGAAAGTCGAAGAATGCGCTGATTTCAACGGCGACGGTAAAGATGACATTCTATGGACACATCTTCAGAGCGGCACTTCTGCGCTCTATTTGATGAACGGCGTGAATGTAAGCTCTGTCAGCACATTGCATAGCGGCATCGGCTGGCTTGTCAGAAAAGTCTCTGACTTCAACGGCGATGGAAAAGCCGACATTCTCTGGGAGATCAATGGTGTCCAGGGACATCTCTGCCTGATGAACGGCGCGACTGTCCTCTCGGAAGGCATGATCTACTCGAAGAGTCCGGCTTGGATTCTGAAATTGTTCGGAGACTTCAACGGCGACTCGAAGACGGACATCCTCTGGGAATCTGCCGACGGAAAAACAGGTTATGTGTATCTGATGAACGGCGCGGCAATTCTTCCCGAAAGCGGATATTCCTACATAAAGAGCGATCTCGGGTGGAAGATTGTGAACGGAGCAG
>DYRX01000223.1 GCA_020718525.1 Victivallis vadensis | reverse complement strand
GATGCCATATGCTCATTGACTGCAGTGCCTCGATGGGCTTTTCAATTGGAGCTCCGTCGAAGCTGGATATCTGCAGAAAGTTCGCGGCGCATATTGCTCAAGTCCTTGTCATGCAGGGAGATGCAGTCGGACTGCAATGCATATCTGACAAAATTACCGAAGACATTCCAGCCCGGAGCAGTCCCAGACATCTCCGTAAAATAATGGATTTGCTCGAGTCGGCGGCGCCTTCGGGGCGGACTGAGATATCACGGCTTCTCCACGAGCTTGCCGAGAAAATAAGAAAGCGTGCCATGATCATGCTCTTTTCGGATTTCTTCACAGAATTGCCGCCGCTTCTCGACTGCCTCCGGCACATGCGGTTCAGAAAGCATGAACTCATTGTCTTCCAAGCTCTTGCGCCTGAAGAGATCAAATTTGAGTTTCAGAAGCCGACCCGTTTCATTGACATGGAAAGCTCGGATTCAATCCTCACAGATCCGTCTTCGATAAGGAAAAGGTATCTGAGCGAGCTGGGCAGGCACAATGACGCGCTTTTGCGGGCATGCCGCGAATTCAAGGCGGACTACCGGCTCCTCGACTGCTCGCGCCCGTGCGGAGATCTCCTTGTCGAATTTCTGGAGGCGAGGAGCAGGTGAGACAAGAAAGCAATCCAATCTTCGAGGCGAGACTGCGCAATTGCGCCGAGACTCTGCCGATTCTCCTGCGCCGATCCATAGCAGAAGGGCATCCTGCCGACAGGGTTGCGTCCGACGAGTTCAGAGCGAACAAGAAACTAGGATCGAGCGACCGCAGACTCATGTCAGACACATTCTACTCCTTCCTCCGGAGCTGGGGCTTCATTAAAAAGGGAATCCAAGACTTCGCCGGAGCAATATCCGACTCCACAAAGCCTCTGCCTGGACGCCGCGCCGCATACGAAGCCATGTTCTTCTCCGCACTGCTTGACAGGGGCGCCGCTCCAGAAATTTTGGACATTCTCTGTGGAAAGCTAGATATTTCCGCTGAAAATATGAAGAAAATACTCCGCATACAGACCCGCGAGGAGATTGCATCCGCCGCCATTTTTGCCATATGCGGCAAAAATATTCCATTCGATAGAAAAGACAGCGCCCCCGATTGGATTGCCGCAGAGGTCCCAGACGGAAGAATGCTTGAACGGCTTCTTCCAATTCTTTGGGAACGTCCGCCAATATGGATTCGGGCACAGACGGAAAATATCCAAAGCCTTCTCGACGATCTTGGAAAGCATGAAATAAAAGGGGTTCCCTCGAATGCGGTTCCCGGAGCAATTTCGCTCGGAAAACCCAGGCTCAATGTATATACGATGGACTCTTTTAGGTCGGGACTCTTTGAAATTCAAGACATAGCGTCGCAGTGCATAGGGCTTGCATGCGGCGCCAATCCCGGGGAAAAATGGTGGGACGCATGCGCTGGCGCCGGAGGCAAATCTTTGCAGTTGTCATTTCTAATGAAAAACAAGGGAAGCGTCTACGCGACAGACATCAGGGAATATAAGCTGGAAGACTTGAAAAAACGTGCGAAAAGGGCAGAAAGATCCAACATACGCACGGCTTTTTGGGACGGGGGCTCACAGCCTTCAAGATATTGGGAAAAATACGATGGCGTGCTTGTGGATGCCCCATGCTCCTGTTCGGGGACCTGGAGAAGAAATCCTGACGCAAAATGGACTTCAAATTCTGCGGAGATCTCTGAACTGCAGTCCTTGCAGGGGCGTCTCCTGGAAAACGCCTCTAAATCTGTCAGAAAAGGTGGAACTCTCGTATATGCGACATGCTCCATCTTCAACAGAGAAAACCGCGGCGTTGTTTCATCCTTCCTGGAAAAAAATCCCGACTTTGTGCTCGAGCCTTTTGCAAATCCTTTCGGCGGAACCAGTTGCGACGCTTGTCTCGACATATATTCCTGGGATTCCGACTGCGACTGCGTCTTTGTCGCCAAGATGAAAAAAAAGGCGGAAACTTTCGTTTCCGCCCTCTGAATACATTGCCTGTCCGGCAAAACAAAAACCCTATTTTGTTCTCGGAACCTTCAACTTGGTCTTAGCTGGAATCTTCACCCCTCTGCGCAGGCCAGTGTTCGAGACGATCAGGTCTTCGACGGTACAGCCATAGATGTTCGAAACGCTCTCGGGTGTCTCTCCTGTGAGGCACTCGTGGTCTATGAAAGTGACACTGCCGCTTGGTGTTTCAACTATCTCTGTTGTGTCAATGACTGTGGCAGTCGGTTCAAGAGCAGGAGACGCGGGAACTACGTCGGCGGCATCCGGTGCAATGGCTCCGCCTGCCTGTGCTCCGTCGGCTTTAGCCGGAGCTGGGACGTTCAGCATTGCCTCAAGCTCGCCAGCATCCTGTGGCGCCGCTGACTTGGGCGGTGTAGAAGAAATGTCGTCAAGCGTCACCTCCCCTGTCTTTTCAGGAGCTTTCGCCTCAGTCTTCGCCGGCTGGGTTGATGATTTTTCAGAGCCTTTTCCAGATGGTATCACGATCTTCTGACCAAGCTGAAGATGCTTTGCAGGATCAAGCTTGTTCGCGCTGACAATGTCCTTGGAGCTCACTCCGAATTTGGCGGCAATCTTCCAGATGGAATCTCCGTTCTTCACAACATATGTGCCGTCTGCAGGAACAGCTTCTTTTTTCGATGAAGACTTGCTTTTTGCCGCAGTCGAAGAGGATGTCTTCGCGGAGGAGGACGATTTCTCCTCATGCTTCGGCTGGATTTTTGGAAGCTTGTCCTTGGGAACAGGTGCTCCGCCAGGCGGAATCGTCAGCACTGTTCCAACCTTGAGGGATTTAGCTTTTTCGATAGAAACATTGTTTGCCGCGGCCAATTCGCCAACGCTAACTCCGTAGTTTCTGGCAATCGTCCAAAAGGAGTCCCCGCTTTTGACGGTGTAGGAAAGAGATTCAGATTTGGCTTTAGTCTTTTCCACATGCTTCTTATCTGGCGGAGGAGGCGTGGTCTTGTTGATCACAGGAGGAGGAAGAATTTCCGGTGCGGGCTTCTCGATGATGGTCTCTTTGATGATCTCCTGCCTTTCAATTACAGGCGCAGGCTGTCCTTCGTCAGGAGGAAGCAATGCCGGCGGCGGCACATTTGGCCTTTCCTTGAGCACCTCCGGATGGCGACAGCCCCCCGAGAGAGAGATTACTCCCAAAAATACCAGATGCATGGCGGCGACGACTCCTAGAATCGTCAACATTTTTGTTTTCATATTCCTAGCCTCCTTTTGACTATTTGCTTGAAAATTTCGCCTCTTTCCTTGTAATCCCTGAACATGTCCATGCTTGCACAGCCCGGAGAAAGCAAAACCACGTCCCCGCACTCCGCCGCATCGCACGACGCCTGAACCGCGTCATCAAAACGCTCGAATAATCTACAATGCCTGTACTTGTTAAACAAGTCAAATAATTTATTTTTGCATTCTCCTACGATAAAAAATGACTTAATTCTGCTGATTTCCTCGACAATCGGAGAAAAATCCATGTCTTTGTCGAGTCCGCCGGCAATTAGAATCACATTTTTGCTTCCGCCGACAGTCCTGAGCGCCGCCCTCACAGAGTCGGGGTTTGTCCCCTTCGAGTCGTTGACATATGCGATTCCGTCCTTCTCTGCGAAAATCTCGATCCGATGCTCCGCGCCGCGAAATTCGCAAAGGGCGGTTTCAAGTGCCGCGAGATCTGAATTAGGGACGGAATTCAAGACCAGCGCGAGAGCCGCCATCATGTTTTCAATGTTATGGGCGCCTTTGAGCCTCGCGTCCGCAATCTTGAAATCTCGTCTGATTCCAGCTCCCGTCACAGAAATAAGGCATGAATCCGGAATATATTTCATCTCGGCGGATTCGTCGCTGATGGAAAACGTGAATGGTTTTTCAGGGGGAATGGGCGAAAATCGGCGCCAATGCCCAAGCAGATCTCTGCGAATCACGCAGTTGGAGGGATTCTCAATCCCGCTGAATATTTTAAATTTTGTCCTGGCGTAGCCATCGAGCGTGCCGTGTCTGTCCATGTGATCCGACTCGATGTTCAGAATCGCCGCGGAGTGCGCGCCGATGGATTCGACTGTCTCCAATTGGAAGGAGCTGACTTCGACTGCGATCCAGTCCGGACTTTCCTCCACTGCGGCGAAGTCGGAGAGAGGCACTCCGATGTTCCCAGCGCAGACGCTGCTGAACCCTAGGGAGCGAATCAGATGTGATGTCAGCTCTGTCGTCGTAGTCTTGCCGTTCGTACCGCTTATGGCGATAAGGGGCGATTTGCAGAAGAATGCGGCGAACTCGAGCTCTCCGACCAGCGGCGCGGAATATTTCTCGGCGCAGGCTCTCATTATGGAACTCGTTCCTAAACCAGGACTTACAACAAAAATATCCGGATTGCCAAAGCCTCCTCCATCCCAGATGCTTGTTTCAATTCCGGCTTTTTTCAGACATTGCGCGGATTCGCTTCCGGCATCGGGGATCTTGCGCTCGTCGAAGCCGTGCGCCCCGATCCCGAGTCTGGAACAGAGGTGGAGGGCTGAAACGCCGCTTCTCCCCAGTCCCAGCACTGCGACCTTCTTCACATGCGCAAAATTTCTCATTCTATAAATGTCTCTACCTGATTTTCAGAGTGGCAAGCCCCATGAGCGCAAAGATGCCGGAGAGAATCCAGAAGCGGACGACGATCTGCGTCTCTGTCCAGCCCTTCCTCTCGAAATGATGATGTATCGGAGTGCATAGGAAAACCCTGCGCCCGAAGAGCTTGAAGCTCGCAACCTGTATCATCACCGACACCGCCTCCATCACAAATACTCCCCCGACAAGGGCAAGCACAATCTCCTGCTTGACAAGTATTGCGAGAAGGCCGATCGAGCCGCCAAGCGCCAGACTGCCGGTGTCGCCCATGAACATCGAGGCGGGGTGGCAGTTGTACCACAGAAAGCCTATGCAGGCGCCCGCAATCGCCGCGGCGAAGACAACGACTTCGCTCGCTCCTGGAATGAATGGAATCGCAAGGTGGGACGCGAAGACCTTGTGCCCGCACAAATATGCGAAAGTCGCATAGGTGAGCGAACAGAAAATCGAACAGCCGACGGCGAGGCCGTCCTTGCCGTCAGTAAGATTGACCGCATTCGACGAGCCAACCATTATGAACGCAGCGAAGCCAAGAACGATCCAGAGCGGGAGCTCGACCAATGCCGGATTCTTGCAAAAAGGCAGAAGTATCTCACGCCCAATCTCTTCCATTGAAGGAGTTTTCAGCAGAAACCACGCGGCGAGCGCTGAGATGCCAACTTGCAGAAAGAGCTTCAGCCTTCCGGGAATCCCGTCCCTGTTCTTCTTGGCAACTTTGACGTAGTCATCGAAAAAACCCACCAGCGCAAGAGAGATCAGCGTGAAAAGAAAAATCAGCACAATACGGTTTTCCGGCATCGCCCAGAGGAGGGTTGAAAGCGTCACCGAAGCGACGATCAGAATCCCGCCCATTGAAGGAGTCTTGTCCTTCTCAGGCTTCAGCATCTCGTCTGGAACAAGGCCTTTCAGACGCGATGGAGCATGGGCACTGAAGCGTTTGAGAAGCTTGACAGTCAGCGGACCAAAAAGGATCGAGAGGAGGAGAGCCGTGAAGAGCGCCCCGCCCGCCCTGAATGTGACATAGTAGAAAAGCCTCAAAGGACCGTACAGATCGTCAAGCCCCGCCAGATAATAGAACATCAGAGAGTCTCCGTGTTTTCCGCCTGATTCATCGCGACTCCAAAGTTCACAGAATCTCCGCAATCTGGACGGCATTCAGCGCCGCGCCCTTGAGGAGCTGGTCGCCGCTGACAAAAATATCCAGTCCGCGCTTGTCGCTTCTCGAGCAGTCCTGCCTGATCCTCCCGACAATCACGTCATATTTCCCCGACGCATCAATCGGCATCGGATATTTCTTGTCGGCAGGATTGTCCTTGAGCTCCACGCCGGGCGCCTTGGAAAGTATGCTCCTGGCCTCTTCGGGAGTGATCTCATTTTCAAATTCCATGTTGAGCGCCTCGGAATGAGCCCTGAAGACAGGAACCCTGACGCATGTGCAGGAAACCCTCAAGTCCGGATGATGCATGATCTTGCGTCCCTCATGAAGCATCTTCATCTCCTCCTTGGTGTATCCGTTCTCCGTGAAGACGTCAATGTGGGGGAAAAGATTGAAGGCGATCCTCTGGGGAAGCGCGGAAATTTCAAGCTTGGAATCTCCAGCCAGAATCTTCCTCGACTGCTCCTCGAGCTCCGTCATCGCCTTGGCTCCCGCGCCGCTTGCCGCCTGATATGTCGCCGCGACAAGCCTGACAAGCTTCTTCGCCTTGTGAAGAGGAAATACCGCGACGACCATGATGATCGTGGAGCAGTTCGGGTTTGCAATGATTCCTTTGTGTTTTTTCGCGTCTTCCGGGTTGACCTCTGGAACGACAAGGGGAACGTCGGGATCCATGCGGAAAGCGCTCGAATTGTCTATCACCACTGCGCCGGCGTCAACTGCGAACTTCGCAAATTCCTTCGATCTTGAAGCTCCAGCGCTGAAAAGCGCGATGTCAATTCCCTTGAAAGAATCTTTTCCAAGCTCGCGGACCACGATGTCCTCCCCCTTGAACTTCAGCTTTTTTCCGACAGATCTTTCCGAGGCTAGAGGAACCAGCTCCGCAACCGGGAAATTCCTTTTTTCGAGCGTCTCGAGCATGTCGAGGCCGACGGCGCCGGTCGCGCCGGCAACAGCAATCCTGTATGACTTCATATCAACTCCCTGTTTTTTGGTTGCATTTTGCAGAAACGGTTCGAGATTATAAACTCGGCTTTCATAAATTCAAACGATTTCGCGAGGCATATCACATGAAAATTCTTCTAACAGGCGCTTCTGGACTCGTCGGAAGCGAATTTGCCGCCATATTTCAGGGTTCGCCAGCCTCGGAAGAATGCTTGAGAATCCCCAAGCCTCTGCGAAATTCGCAGATATTGAAAAACTGCCTTCAAAATCGCGATGGTTTCATTTCAGCCGACATCAGTTCGGATGAGGGCATTGCGAGGCTCGGAAAGATTGATTTCGATGCGGTCATCCACAGCGCCGCCTGGCGAGATCCCGACAGATGTCTGAAAAACAAGGAAAAAGCCGAACAAATAAACTCCGTCGCGACACGGCGTCTAGCTGAGCTTGCGCGTTCAAAAGGGGCATTCATGCTGTATGTCTCGACAGACTACGTCTTCGACGGGGGCAATCCGCCATATGCCGAAGACTCCATTACAAACCCGGTGAACCACTATGG
>DYRX01000222.1 GCA_020718525.1 Victivallis vadensis | reverse complement strand
TCCGACCTCTTGGTCCCGAACCAAGCGCTCTAAACCAGACTGAGCCACGCCCCGAAATTCGCCGAGACCGACTGTCGCGAAGAAGATTCCAATTTGTCAGAAATCCGCATTCGAAACATTTTGTCCCGGAACCGCAACCTATACCTGAAATAGATTTATTTCAAGCGCATCAAAGGCAATTTTGACTAAAAAGAGACGCCAATGCCAGGATTTTCTTGACATGGACGCAAAGCTGGAGTATTGTGTCCGCTCGCGTAAGGGGATTTGCTTTTTAGTCCTTTCCGCCATCTTTGTGGAGCGGGCTAGGCTTTCGCTGAGCAGGATCTGTCTTGCGCCAGAACCAGCAATAACAAGAACGGGAGCTTGATGAGCGCCAAGAAAAAAGAAAAAGTTTTCATCTACGACACAACACTTCGGGACGGATCTCAGGCCGAGGGAGTCAGTTTCTCGATGAAGGACAAAGTCAGCATAGCCGAGCATTTGGACATTCTCGGTGTTTCATACATTGAAGGAGGCTGGCCGGGCTCCAATCCCAAAGACATGGGCTTCTTCGATGCTGTAAAGGGAAAGAAATTCAGAAATGCAAAGATAGCGGCGTTTGGCAGTACCAGACGGGCAAACTGCAAAGTCGAAGAAGACGACAATATAATCAAGCTCCTGGATTCTGAGGCTCCCGTCGTAACGATTTTTGGCAAAAGCTGGCTTTTGCATGTACATGAGGTACTGAGGATTTCACCAAGCACAAACATCGAGCTTGTCGCCGATTCATGCGCCTATCTGGTTTCTAAAAAAAGAGAGCTCATCTTTGACGCCGAACATTTTTTCGACGGATACAAGGACAATCCGGACTATGCTCTGGAAGTCCTTACAACCGCCTGCGTCAATGGAGCAGGGACAATTGTGCTATGCGACACAAACGGAGGAACTCTTAGTTCGGATATCGCCAGGATTTGCGAAGTTGTCAGAGCCAAGATCCCGCAGAAAGTTGTCCTTGGTGTCCATTGCCACAATGACAGCGAGCTTGCGGTTGCAGGCTCGTTACTTGCTGTCGAAAGAGGAGCAAGGCACATACAGGGGACGATAAACGGATTCGGCGAAAGGTCTGGCAACGCCAATTTGTGCTCAATAATTCCGGCGCTGGAACTTAAAATGGGCTTCTCTGCCATCGCCGCCGGGCAGTTGCGGCATCTCAGGGAGACTAGCGTCTTCGTGGACGAGCTCGCGAATCTGATTCCGAACAAGCGCCAGCCCTATGTCGGCGACAGCGCATTCGCCCACAAAGGCGGAATGCACGTAAATGCCGTGTCAAAGAATCCCTCCACATTCGAGCACATGAATCCTGAGCTTGTCGGAAACAAGCGGAGAGTCCTAGTTTCAGATCTCGCAGGCAGAAGCAATGTTCTTATGAAGGTTGCGGAACACAATCTTGAAGGCATTTCCCAGGACGAGGCGAAAGATATTCTCTCAACCCTCAAGGAAATGGAAAACAAAGGCTATGAATTCGAAGCCGCTGATGGCTCCTTCCATGTGCTTGCCATGAAGATTCTGAAGAAGCATTCACCTCTCTTCAAATTGAAGGGATTCAGGGTTATTGTAGAGAAAAGAGATGGGGACAGTCCCTGCTTCTCGGAGGCGACAGTCAAGGTTGACGTAAAAGGTCAGCAGGAATTGACAGCCGCAGAAGGACATGGTCCTATCAACGCACTCGATTTGGCGCTTAGAAAGGCGCTCATGCGCTTTTATCCCGATCTCGAAAGCGTCAAATTGGCGGACTTCAAGGTAAGGATTCTTGAAGGAAAAGACGGCACTGCCGCCAAAACCAGAGTTCTCATCGAGTCAACAGACGGGAAAAAGTCCTGGGGAACAGTTGGCGTCAGCGAGAATCTTGTCGAGGCATCTTGGGAAGCCCTTGTTGACTCGCTCGAATATTCGCTCATGTCAATGAAGAAAAAATGAAAAAACTTTTCTTTTTTATTCTTTTCGCCATTTTTTACACGGGAGTCAAAGTGCCTGAGGCGAAGGCTTTCGATCCTGTCACGCTGGCGATACTGGCTCCCTACGCGATGCCATATGCTGAAGCCGCAGGAAAGCAGGCGTTGAAGGGGATGGTGAATGCGGCGCCTGCCATGATGGATGTTCTCACCAACATGCTCAGCATATTTCTCCTCCCTCTGGGTGTCATCGAGGTTACAGTCGGAGCTCCTTTCGGCTTTTTTGGAGATGGATGCTACAACATTGCAGACGGGGTTATGGCTCCTTTCAAGATGGTGTATTCAATGCTCACTGTGCCCGTCAAGCTCACCGGACTATTTTAGCCGGACATCGCGCTCCCTCATTTTAAAATTTTAAATAATCGGCGGCAATGCGTTCATGAACAAGACTTGCGGAAAAGACAAAAAGCATTCTGGCGCGGCGAAGGGCTCTTCTTTGCGCATCAGCAGAAAACGCTATGACGTTTATGCTCACAATGTGATAGAGGAGATTTTTTTCGAATGGGACGGACGTAGCTCCGGCTTGGAGCGCTCCATTTCTTGTCTTCCAGAACCGGTTGAGCTGGACAAGGTTCTCGGCGAGCTGATGAAGACTGTCGCCGACGAGGACAACATTTCATTCATGAGGCTCGCCGAAAGATGGCCATATATTGCCGGAGATCATGCGAGGCACTTGTCGCCAGTAAAGCTGTCTGGGGGGGTACTTTATTTGAAGGCTTCCAATTCAATGGTTCTCAATGAAATGAGCATGCCTTTCAAAAGAAAAAAAATGTGCGAAAAAATAAACAGGGAAGCCGGTTCAAATTTCTGTTCCGAGATCAGAATTTTGCCGCCAGGATGAAAATATGGAAGATCACATTCAAAGTTTGCTGAAGCATTTGGAGGGTGCCCTATGGACCCCAGTCAGGACCAGACCCCGCTGTGAAAAGAAACTTGCCGAATTTTGCGTTTCCCGCAGAATTGACATGTACCTGCCTCTCAGAAAAAGCCTGAAACGCTACCAAAGAAGAACCTTCGAATTTCAGGTTCCAATGTTTCCAGGCTACATATTTTGCCAGATCAACGAGGAAAACTCTAAAACAATCGTCATGTCGAAGGCGTATCTGCACAGAATCAGAATTGACGACTATGCTGAAAAAAATCTCATTGAAGAGCTTATTTCGATCCGCGCACTCGAGCTTATGCAGAAGCATGACGCAACCCTTCTCGTAAGGCCTGAAATCGTGTCGGGAGCAAAAGTCAAGGTTTCCAAAGGACCTTTTGCAGGACTCAGTGGAATTGTTGACAAGCGCAAGAGCTCGACAACCATCACTATAAATGTCGAGTTGCTGGGCCAGTCCGTCACAGCCCAGATTGATGTCGAAGACATCGAGGCGGAGAAAGCTTGAATTCAGCAGAGCATAATTTTTCAGCGTCAGTCGGGAGAAAGAATAAACCCGCAGAAAATTTGGACGTTCTCGCCTTTCAATGCTCTTCCTCTGAAAATATCTCCGGCAACATGCGTGAAGCTGTAAGATCCTTAAAAAAGATCAAGGGAACATCTCCAGATTTGACATTGTTTCCGGAAAATTTTCTTTCGCACGGGAATTACGATTCGATAAGACAAAACGCGCGCAGTCTAACTGACTGGGGAAAACTTTTCCAAAAATTTCTTGATGAAAGCGGGCACAAAGGGCTTGTCGTCTGGGGAACTGTTCCACTCAGGCGAAACGGCAAGATCTTCAACAGCTCCATCGTGACACTCCCGGGTGGAGAGATCTTATGCGTCTATGAAAAAGTCCATCTTTTTTCCTGCCGCATGGGCAGTCTAGTATCCGAAACTGCTCTCTACTCTCCGGGAAATGAAGCTATCGTCTTCGATTTCAAAGGCTGGCGCATTGGACTTTCAGTATGCTTCGATCTGAGGTTTCCAAGACATTTTTCCGACATGAAATTCCCCCATCTCATTCTTTGTCCGTCAGCATTCACTAAAAAAACCGGTGCTTTGCACTGGGAGCTCCTTCTGCGCGCCCGCGCAGTCGAAAATCAAGCCTATATTCTCGCGGCAAATCAGCGCGCCCCTGCCGGAAAGGATTTTCCAGAAACTTACGGCAAGAGCATGATCATTGATCCCTTGGGCGAGATTATCTGCCGGGCGCCAGAGCGCTCGCATGCGCAGATCCGGGCTCAGCTAGACATGGATAAAATTGCCGAGACCAGAAAAATGATTGATCTTGGCGCGTGAAAAAGGCTGAACAGAAAATGCCCGGTCAAAGGGAAATCTCTATTGGTTTTTCAGAGTCTCCTATAGTTTCGGCAATCATTGGAGACTTCAAAATTCACGACACGCCTCTTTCAACAGCCATCTTTGCCGCCGACGGCTCAAAGCCGCTCCTCATACTGCTCAGCCTCGATCTGATGAGCCTGGACAACTCAAAAATGCGCCTGATAAGAAGCGGGATCTCTTCCGAGTTCGGACTGGCCGAACACAGGATTGTCATCCATGTCACTCATACTCACAGCGCCCCCTTTCAGCACCTCATATGTGCTGAAAAACTGCTCGATTCCACGATTGACTCAATCCGCAAAGCACGCGACGCAGTCCAGCCTGCGAAATTCGCATTTGCAAAGGCTGGCGCAGGCAGATCCTTCAGCCGAAACCGCAGATGGAACGGCATGCCAGAACTTGGCACCTTCACAATTATTGACAACAGCTCCTGCGTTTTCAAAGATGGCGAGATCTATATAAAAAAACACATTGAAACCGAGCTTAGCCGAATCGGCCACCCCGAGATCGCTGTCATGGATGACGCCAAACTTGACGGTCCGATTGACGATGAGATCAGCCTCCTGCATTTTGTGGACAAGCTTGGGCGTTCCCTCGGAGGAATTGTCCGTTTCTCAGCGCATCCAGATCAGATCGCCCTGCGCAAGGGACCAATCCTGAGCGCAGAATATCCGGGATTCTTGCGGAGACGGCTCGCGAAAAAATTTGGAGGGACTTTTCTTTTCTTGAACGGACCGTGCGCAGACTTGAAGCCATACTATGAAAAATATGAATGGGATGCGTGCAAATCACTGGGCGAAGGTCTTGCCGATCTCATCATTGCCGCAATGCCGGCGAAAAAGACATATGCCAGACTGAAAAGCATAAATGTCTATGCCGATTCTTTCCATCTCGAGCCACGGACAGACATCGGACATAGTTTCCATGGCATTGTGAAAGATGTCTTCGAACTGCATTTGCCAAGCTCTGATCTTTCAAAACTGCCTCCAAAAAAGGCTAGGGAGCTTGACGGGCGACGCTGGCTTTCAGACGCCCTCGCCTACACCCTCTCATGCTCGCATGGAGGTGACGCAAAAGCTCTTTTTTCTCCACGAGCTTTTCCGATAGAACTACTCGTCTTCAACAAAATAATAGCCTATCTGTGCACGCCAGACGAGATATTCACTACATTCACGCAAGACATGAAAAAATGCGCTGGAAGATTTTCTGGCGGTCTGCAGACAGTCAGCATGTGCAATGGAGCATCATGGTATCTGCCTCCGAAAAAGGAATTTGAAAATGGCGGATACGAGCCGACGCTTGCAATTTCAGCTCCACCCTCTTTTGATCTATTGAAGCGAAAAGCATCTCTTTTGCTCGAGCGGGCATCTAATGACCAAAGAGAGGTCTGGTCGGAAAAGGAGCTGGCAAGGCAGTTGAAGGACGCTGGGATCCGCACTGGCGACACGCTTCTAGTTCATTCTGCCGTCAGATCATGCGGATATGTTGAAGGAGGTCTGAAGACGATGCTAGCGTCTCTCCGCGAAGCGCTGGGAAAATGGGGGACGCTCCTCCTTCCAACATTCACCGGTTCGCTCCGAGACTCCCCGGAATTTCCTCCAAGCTTCGACAGAAGGCGTAGCCAGTGCTGGACGGGTGCCCTTCCGCAGGTTGCACTATCGGTGCCAGGCTCCATGCGCTCCTTCCACCCAACTCACTCATGCGTGTCCCTCGGTCCAATGTCGGACGAACTCATCAGAGACCATTTCTTCTCATCCACTCCCATTGACGAGAAATCTCCTATTCGCAAGCTTGCAATGTTGGGCGGAAAAATTCTGATAATTGGATTGGACCTCAAATGCCTCACCCTTGTACATGCCGTCGAGGAAATTCTCAAAAATCCTGATCCTTGCCATTCGAAACCCTGCAATTGCCTGATGATTGACGGAGCAAGAAGAGAGCTCCAGGAATATTTCCTGCACGACTGGTCTGTTCCGCATCCGGACTACGAAATCTATCGTCCAGCTCTAGAAAGGTTCTCGGCCATACGCCCAGTTCGCTTTGCTGACGCGCAATGCTGGCTCATAAACGCCAAGCCTGCCTACGACGCGATCTTCAATTTCATAAACACTTCGCGTAAAACGAATTTGGATTTAAGCCCTCGCAGAACAATCAAATGAATTGAATCGGAGAAACTAATCATGCACAGAGGATATTTTCAGACCTACACCGGGAACGGAAAAGGCAAATCAAGCGCCGCCTTCGGGATGGCAGTCAGAGCCGCTGGCGCTGGAATCCGAGTTTTCATCGCGCAATTCGTAAAAAAAGGTGATTTCAGCGAGATCATAGCGCTTTCAAGATTTTCGGATCTAATTGATGTTAAACAGTTTGGAACTGGCAGATTCGTCGGACGCCAGCCCGGCGAAGAAGACCGCACCCTCGCGGAAAACTGCCTCCGGGAATCGGAGGACAGAATGCTTTCTGGAAACTACGGGCTGATAATCCTGGACGAGGCGAACTGCGCCGTCTCCCTCGGACTTGTTTCCATTGAAAGCCTGCTCGCATTCGCCGTTAAAAAACCGGGAAATGTAGAGCTGATAATCACCGGCAGAAATGCCCACCCGAAGCTTGTCGAAATGGCGGATCTTGTCACGGAAATGACTGAAGTCAAGCATTATGCAAAGGCAGGAGTGCCGGCAAGAAAAGGATTCGAGTTCTGAGTTTAGGTGCCAAATCGGAAACGAACGCAACAAAAATCCGATTCCGCTTGACTTTACATCTCCTTGACATATTGTCATCTCACTGTAAGAGATCGGATGAAATCTTTGCAACTTGTCCATGGAATGTCTTGCTAGCGGGAAACCAAGCTTATGCCTCAGTCTGCAAAAAATGCAAAAAACATTATTGACAAAATATCATCTTCAGGGGACATCGAAAGTCTAGTAGAGAAACTTCGCCCGCGAGCTCCCGAACAGAAGCCCCTGTCAAAACGGATTCCAGCGGGAAACGATTTTTCGGAAGAAGGACTTTTCAAACGCCGCAGATTCCTTGCGGAACAGGGGGTTGACCT
>DYRX01000221.1 GCA_020718525.1 Victivallis vadensis | reverse complement strand
CTGCGACTGCCGGAGGAATTGTTCAACACGATTTCAAGGCAGTCCGAAAGGTTCAGAAGGAACGAATTCCTGGTAGGGATATTGTCCGAACATTTCAAGGATGAGGCGGTTCCGATCCCATGCAAGGCCACTCCCGATGTTCCGGGGATGATTGAATGCGGAAAACAAGGAAGCGATATCGGAGTTTCCGGGGAAGAAAAAGACGGGCAGTGCAAATCCGGGGTGTCCGATGATCACTGTTGACTTCAATATCAACGGCACTGCCGAGATTCCCAGCCGTCAGGCTGGTTTCCTTCTGCGAAGTTCGCAGATTGCGAGATTCGCAGTTCTTCTCGGAATATTCGCAGTTGCGAATTTCGCAAATGCTGAAAACAACAGCCTGAATGAATCTCTGGACATCAGTCCCCTGGATCGTTTCGACGATGCAACTAACCATGACATAACACCGGTCTGGAATCCGATCAACCGGACTTTGCAAAAAGATGTGGACAGTCAGACCGAAAATGACAAGTTGATATCACAGGAACTTGATAAAACTGATATCACTAAGGCTAAGACAATTGATGTCCGCATATCCCCGGATGCCGAAGAAATGACCGGAACAGGCGATTCCCGCAACGCTGAGGGCATCAAGGGCGAAGAAACGGGCATTGCCCCGCCTTCGCCAGAAAAAGGCCAGATGTCCGGCATTTGTACGGAAATCGTTAATAAGCCCGATGGCGGCATAATTATCAAGGTCAAGCAATATCTTGCCGAAAATCACATCGAGCCGATTTGCTTTGTCACAAAAAAGATGAGGGACGAGTTGACGAAGATAATCCGTGAAAAAGAGAAATATCTCTACAACCGCTGGATTCCCCCGGTCTCCTGGAATCTTGGCGGAAGCATGAACACTGCGCCAATGGACAAGGGGTATCGTGGTTATCAGACAACAGACGGAACTTACTATTCCAACAGTGACTATCCGAACATAAGCACATCAATATCCATTCCTATTTACAATCCAGACAAGGAATCCGAGAGGGATCGTGGCCGCCAGGCATTTCTCGCCGCACTTCTTTTGCGTGTCAAGAACATCGAGTTCTATCAAATCCAAATATTCCAGTTGCGAGAAAAGATAGGAGTCCTGAGCAAGAATGGGAAAATTCAGATTGAGGGAGTGGGAAACATCTACGAGATAGAAACGAAACTGCTTGCGAATATCACTGAGATCAACGACAATGTCCGTTTTCTGGAATCCGAACTTGACATAGATATTCTTGAACTTCAGGCCCGGACTGAGGGAAAAATAACCGAGAAGGGGAAATCATGGATAGACTACATTTTCTGAGGGAAAGCCTGATGTCTGACTTGCGTGCCGTTTGTGTTCTCCGATTTTTTTGCGAGATTCGCAAGTGTCCGGCTGGTTTACTTTTGCGAATTTCGCAGACTCCGTCTGTTTTATTTTTGCGAAACTTGCAAATCTTTCCTGCGAAGTTCGCAATCTGCGAAACTCGCAAATCCCCTCTTGCGAGATTCGCAGTTCTTCTTGGAATATTCTCGTTAGCGAATTTCGCAAACGGCCAAGTAGAGGTTAAAACAAGATTCTCTAAGAATGAACATTCTTTCGAAAAGGAAGAAGTCATCTGCTATGTGTCAAAGCCGATGGTCGAGAAGCTGAAATCTGTGATAGCAGATAAAAGTGTTGTCAGAAAGTCAATGGAAGCTGACTTTGTGGAAGTCGAGCTTGGTTCGAGATACAAGCACAATGGCGAAATTCCCGAAAGCAAAAAGGTTAGGATACCTCTGGCGAAGGAAACTGCCGAGGATTCCCGGGCGGAACAGAAACGAAGTTCATATCTTGACCAGTGCCTTAGCCGACTCCAGGAGCTCGAATACCTGCAAAAAAAATGTGAAAGCCTGATTGAGAAACGGGAAATAATCAAAGTGCAGTTACAGAAGGATGGGATAGCCGCTGTTGACAGCTACTACAAGAACGTTGACGAGATCCTTGAGTCAATCACCCGGATAAACAAGCATATACGTTTTTTCGAGATGCAGTTCGGGATCGACATGAAAAAACTAAAGGAGGGCGCAGATGGAAAGGATAGTCAATTATCGGATAAATGAGGAACATGTATCAATTTTGAAAGAGCTTGGTTGCCTCATAGAGAAGAAAAACGATGAATGGAAGAATTCGCTTGGGAAGCATAATGAATTGAGTTCGTACGAGGAACTGAAACTGCTCAGGAAAGTTCATGGATTCCTCAACGTGATGTCAAGGTGACTATGCCGATGGAGAAAAGCGAATATCAGAAAAAACGGGAGCTGTGAATTTGATAGCGCCGACACATGTAGCTTTTGCATTGACGTTAGGAAATTTATTCGGGATTGAAGGGATAGTCCTGAAGCTCATGCTTCTTGGCTCCATCCTTCCGGACATAGACCATCCTCAGAGTTTCATCGGGAAATGCCTTAATCCGCTTTCGATACCGATAAACATGAAATTCGGACACAGGCAGTTTGTCCATTCTCTGCTCCTTTGGGGAAGTTTGTCGTTTCTCGGGTATTATTTCTGGAAGCCCCTGATGTGGTTTTCGGTTGGAGGAGTGACTCATTGCTTCCTTGACTGCTGGAACCTCCAAGGCGTTCAGCTTCTCCTGCCGTTGTTCCGCCAGAAATTTGTCATAATGAGTCACAAATATCGTATCGCAACCGGAGAGCGACTTGACTTCATTCTCATGTTTGTCCTGTTCCTCGCCTCCTGGGGGGCTTGGGAGATAAAATCCATCGGTGGCTTGCGCCATAGCATCAGCTATTTAACCGGATCGTATCAGATTGCGAAGGAATACTATAAGGCATCCGGGAAAAACGTATGCTACATGAACGGTTTTATGAGATACCCGAATTCCGCACTGATGAAAGGCAAATATAAGATTATCGGCTCCGAGGGTACTACGGGAAACCTTGCACTATGGGACACTCTTCAGAATAAAGTTCTTCATATTCCTGCGGAAGCCGAATTCATCTCCTGCTGGCTCGAAAAGACAGATGACTGCTGGAATTTGGTGCGTGTCGAAGGAAGCCGTAAATGCGTTGTCCGGAATGGTACAGCATTCAAAACTGACAACGAAGCGAGCAAGTCAAGGGAATGGAGTGTTGTTCCTGAAAACACAGTGGTCACTAATTGTTTTCTGATTTATGAGAGCGGAATACTTGAATTGTCGGATCCGGAAATGGAAATCAAATTTATCATAGGAGATTAACGATGAGATTCCACATGTTTTTATTGCTCGTATTATTCAACTCTATCTGCTTTGGCGAGGAGCTGACACGTCCATCGAGATCTGATACCTTGAAAATACTTCTTGTAGATGAGGTTTTGAGTATCATTTCCCGAGACAAGGACAGGGACGCTTTAATAATGAAACTCAAGAACAGCCCATATCCATACTCAACGAGAGATAAAATTATTTTTTTTGATTTACATGCATTCGACATAAGGAGGGAATTCTCCGATAACGAAAAAATATCAGCGATTCTTTCAGAGATTGAAAAGCAAGAAAAACAAAGTTTAAACCAAAAAGATAAGGAGGAAAAATGAATTGGAAAGGCGTTTCGGAAAATGAAGTGGCGTTGGTCTCCGGAGAAAAAAACAATCATCAAAAAAGGGGTGGGTGAATGAAAGCGAAAAAGTATCTCGGTCTCGTTCTGATGGCTTCTGGAATTCTGTTCGGAAGTGAAACGTTCGGAGAGATCTTCAAGCCAGTCTCGAGCTTAAAGCAGGTATATGAATTTCAGACAGGAGCAGGGAAGGGTGTAAAGCCGAGGCAAACTTCGGGCTTCGTCTATGACGGAACCTATCTCTACGGAATGACGGGGCAAGGATCTGATGGTGCAGTTAGCGGCGGCGGTCTGTTCAGAATCAAACCGGACGGAAGCGGCTACACTGTTCTGAAGAGCTTTACAGTTTCTGAAGGTGGCGGAGATTCTGTTCCGCTTCTCATCGGGGACTATCTCTACTGCACAAACAGCAAGTATTTTTTCAGCATCAAGAAGGACGGAACAGAATACGATACGATTCTTGAATGGAATCAGTATCTTCCTGACTACGAAGCAACCCTTGGATATGGTAGCCTTGGAGTAGTCAAAGACGGAACGAAGTTCTACGGCTTCTGCTATTCCGGCTCCTCATATTCGAATGGTTCAGTCTGGTCTTGCGATTTGGACGGCTCAAATGTTGCTCTCCTTCACATATTTGGAGAAATGCCTGAACTCATAGTTCCTTTTAGTTCTCCTCTTATGGTCGGCGACTATTTGTATGGAACTTCCATGGGAGGAGAATTTGGCACAGGAGGCGTTTTCAGAATCAAGAAGGACGGAACAGGCTATCAGGTGTTGAAAACTTATCCTGAAGAAGGGGGAAACAACTATTGCCATCTGAATTATATTGACGGGAAAATCTACGGCAAGAGCAGGTCTGACGGAGACCACGGCTTTGGTACCGTCTTCACTATTGACCCGACGACTCTTTCCTACAGCGCAATATATTCTTTCCAGCAGGTAGAATTTGCTCTATCCTATGGGGCAGGATTTCTCGAATACGGCGACTATCTCTATAGTTCATGCTCTCAGTATATCTACAGAATGAAAAAAGACGGAACAGGTGTAAACATTACTCATGTTCTTTCCGGAGCATGGCCAATGCCAGGCAATCTCTGCATAGCTGGCTCCTACATTCTTGGAATGACGGAAAAGAGCAATTCGGCTCTGAATAGCGGATCAGTATTTGTCGTCGGATCCCCGGAGGAAGATTTCAGCGGAAGCGCAAAATCCGGACTGATATCAGAATGTCCGTCCAAGGATGGAAGGACCAGAGGCTACATTCACGACATAGACGGAACGTCCTCATCATCCGACCTGTTTTACACGAAGTCAGATCCGGCTTGGCAGATAGAGAACTATGCGGATTTCAACGGCGACAACCGTTCGGACATTCTCTGGAAGAACACCAATACAAATTGCTATATGATATATTTGATGAACGGAAAATCAGTTCTTTCAGCGAAAACTGTTCTTCCTGGCTATTCAGGCTGGAGAGTAGATGCTGTCGGCGATTTTGATGGCGACAGCAAATGCGATTTACTTCTCAAAGACATCATTTATGGTGACGGCTACATGTATCTTATGAATGGTACTGCGGTCAAATCTCATGGATGGATTAAGAGAGGCTATGACTGGGAATGCAAAGGGATAGCGGACTTCAACGCCGACGGCAAAAGCGACATTCTTTGGGAAATAGACTGCTACAAAGGATATGTCTCACTGATGAACGGTCTGACTTCGTTCAGTATGGGACAAATCTACAGCCGTTCGGGAAGCTGGGAAATTGCGAAATTCGCAGATTTCAACGGCGACTCGAAATGCGACATGCTCTGGATTCGCACCGTCGAGGGGAACCAGTCTGGCTATATCTATCTGATGAACGGGACATCTATCTTGTCTTCAGGCTACCTCTATTCAACGTCAGACACAGGATGGGAAATCACACATGTCGGCGATCTCAACTTCGATATAAACGATGACATAGTATTCCGGCACAAGACAAAAGGAACAGCCGTAGGCTACTTGATGGACGGTCTTACGGCAAGCCAGGCATCCGTTCTCTTTGACGGCCTTGGTGATTGGGAAATCGTCAAACTTCTCGACTTCAACGCCGACGGAAAAAAAGACCTTCTCTTCACAAACAGCTCTACGAACAAGACAGTGAATTATCTTATGAATGGTCTTGAAGCAACAAGCTCCGGAGTGTTGATATCGAATGGATTGGAAAAACCAATTCTTCCATGACTATGTTGCTTTCCAGCTTGGGGGATCCTTTCCCCCTGGCCCTTTCTGCGAACTTCGCAGATTGCGAATTTCGCAGATATTTTTCAGGATATTTTATGGATGAGAAAACACAGGCTCACGAGGCGAAGAAGCTTGAGGCGGGCTACAAATGCGAGAAATGCGGATTGCAGTGCCGAAAGCCAGGGGAGCCTTTTGACCACGCCATGAGGAGCATTCACATAGTCCACCATCCCGATCTCTCCATGTCCAACTGGAGCCGTGACAATCTCCTTTGCCTCTGCGGCAAATGCGCCATCGCCCACCACCAGATGCCGAGAGCTCAGTCGAGGGACTATGGGGATATTATCGGCAGGGACAATATTCTCACCAGTATCTATAGAGAACTTCACAGGGGGCATAGCTTCCGCCTTGACGGCCAGTCGGGTATCGGGAAGACCTCCTTGATGCTTTGGGCTCGCGATAATTGTTCGTCGGCCAGGTCCACTTATTTTTCATGCTGTAGCCGCCATACAGAAATAGTCAAGGAAATCGCCAAAGCCCTTGAAATAGAAGGATACGAGAAGAAAAGCACAACTAAGCTTGAAACCGAGATAATACAGTCAGACAGGCAGTTAATGCTTTTCATAGACAACATCGAGGAAATCAAACCACAGCTTATAACTTTCCTGAAAGCCCTGCATTCCAAGAACTGCGTCAGGATAAACTATGCTGGCAAGAATGGAGTCGTTAAGGAGAATCTCAAGCCCCTTGTCTGGGGTATCAAATGCCTGAAGGTTCTCCCCCTCGACGAAAACAGTTCTATGAAGGTCGCGCAAAAAGCACAACTTGAGACTGGGGCGAAAGCCGATATCAACGAGATTGTCAAGAATTCCCGTGGCAATCCCGGACGAATCTGGGCTTCTTGCCGTGGCGAACCTCTCCGCTATGACGAACATGTCAAGGGCGATGAGATGAACATTCTGCCTTTCCTTGTCGTGTCTGGCATAGCGATATTCATATCTATGAGATATACCGGAAGGGCTTCAGGAGCGACTGACATCTATCTGTTCGGCGGCATCGGAATGGCGTTGATGATTTTTTCGAGGGTGTTTGCGACAAAATGATAAATATGGAAAAATACCGGACAAAAGGATCTGGAATGAATTATTTGCTCGTTAAAAGGGACAGCGACGAATGGTATTTCATGTGGAATTTGCTGGCGGCCCATCCTTGCAATGAGTCGCTCCCATTTCCTCTAACAGCACTTTGCCTTGGAGAGGAATGGCAATACATGAGTACGTCTATTTTTGAAAGACCAGCTCACCATTTCCGACATAGATGCCATCCGTTACACGGATACAACTTCCGGATCGAGATTCCGGTATCATATCGTTTCATGAAAAAACTTAAAGAAAGAGGAGAAATGCCAAAGACAAATCAAATTGCATGTTTTACAACAAGGAACACTAAGGGCTAACCACAAAGGTCACTAAATATTGTGAACTTCGTG
>DYRX01000220.1 GCA_020718525.1 Victivallis vadensis | reverse complement strand
GTTCACAGAATGCAAGATCTGCTTTTTGTCCGCTTTGCCGCGACTCTGACTGCGGCCTCAAGACTGCCCGTGTTTGCCAGGCCTTTCCATGCGATCTCGAAGGCGGTTCCGTGATCAACGCTAGTGCGGATTATCGGGATTCCAAGCGTAGAATTGACACCCGATTCGAACGCCAGCATTTTAAACGGGATGTGCCCCTGATCATGATACATTGACACAATTCCGTCGAAACGGCGCAGTGTCTTTTCTATGAAGAGCGTATCTGGCGGAAATGGTCCCTCCAGCCTGAACCCCCTTTTCCTGAGTTCGCAAATTGCGGGAATGACAATGTCCAGCTCTTCGGAGCCCATGTGTCCGTCTTCTCCGGCATGGGGATTGAATGCGGCGAACGCAATCAGTGGATTTCGGATGCCTTCCTCGACAATTGCTGTCCTCAGAAGAGATGTGCATGAGATGAGTCTTTCCAGGGACAGATACTCATGCGCCTTCGATAGTGGAACATGGGTTGACACGAAAACGACTCTCAGGTTTCCCGAAGACTGCATCATTGCAAAGTCTTCTGTGCCGCAGAGTTCTGCGACGAGTTCGGTGTGCCCGCTGAATTTGATTCCAGCCATGTTGACAGACGCCTTGCAGACCGGCGCAGTGACTAGCGCGGAAACTTTCCCGTCAATAGCATCCCTTGTCGCCGCGACAACAGCATTGTACGCCGCCAGTCCGCAGAGGGCGCTTGGCTTCCCAATCTCAATTTCAGAAAACCTGAGACCACCGCATGGAACGACTTCAAGGTGGGCGGAGTTTGCAAACCGCCTGGACGCCTCTGCAAGAGGCTCAGGATCTCCGTAGACTGCGAAATCCGCAATTTTCAGCATTTCCGGGTCTGTCGCGACTCGGACCGCAATTTCCGGACCTATCCCGGCAGGATCTCCTGCAGTTAAAGCTATAAGCGGCTTTCTCTCAAACATTTGCATATTTCCTTCTGTTTTAGCCGACTGCGGCGTGATCGGAAGAAATCGCGTCTATCATTTTTACGACGTCGAGCATCTCCTGAACATCGTGAACTCTTAGAAATTCGATCTTTTTCATCGCCAGCCAGGCGATAGCCCCGGCCGTGCCGAAAAGTCTGTCGCGAGGATTTTCCCTTCCAAGTACCCTGCCCACAAATGATTTTCTCGATGGTCCGACAAGAAGGGGATAGCCTAGAGACTTGAAACTTTCAATATTTCTCATTATCTCCAGATTCTGCTGGAAATTTTTTGAGAAGCCAATGCCGGGATCTATGGCGATGGAGCTAGGACTGACCCCGCAGGAGACTGCCGAGCTTGCAGCATCTCCGAGAAATTGAATTATTTCCGGGATGAGCTCCCCATAATCTGTCATTGACTGCATATCGGAAGGTTTGCCTCTCATGTGCATTATCACGAGGCCTGCGCCGTATTCTGCGGCGAGCGAAGCCATTCCGGGCGATTTTTTTAAACCGCTGATGTCGTTTATAATGTTTGCTCCAGCATCCAGGGCGGCCTTGGCAACTCCGCTTTTTGTTGTGTCAATGCTGATGGCGATCGAGGGGAATTTTTTCCTGATGCACTGGATGACGGGAATCACCCTGGAGATTTCCAATTCCGATGGAACCGCTCCTGCGCCAGGCCTGCTTGACTCGCCGCCGACATCAATGATTTCCGCGCCGTCCCTGATCATGGACTCTGCATGTTCTAGCGCCTTGTCGGGGGCGAGGAATTCCGCGCCGTCGCTGAAGGAGTCCGGGGTGACATTGAGAATTCCCATGATTTTGCTTCTTCCGCCAAGAGAGAATTCCCCGTCTTTGAATTTGAATATGCCGCGCATATTATGAAACTTTCTTCTTCTTGCTTGAGAGATGCTTTTGCAATTTGGGCTTGAAATGTTATTTTGGAGCCCCAGTGTGCCGTACGGTTTTCGACATGCGGCAATTTATCATCGCTTTTCCGCAAGACAAAGCCTGTCTTTCGGGAAGCTGGACAAAAATGCAAATTTGGATGTCTGCAATGAGCAATTCTGTGGAAATCAATGACAAAAGAGCACTTGTCATACTGAATCTTATACGCGGGCTGGGGCCGATCCGCCTCAATTCGCTTCTCTCGCATTTTGGTGATCCTGTGAGGATTTTGGAAGCAGGCTTCGGCGAACTCTGTGCAGTGAAGGGTCTGGGAAAAGAATTGGCGGAATCAATAACTAATTGGCGCTCGGAGAGCTCCTACAAGGAGGAAATGGCGCTGGCCGATCGCGCTGGTGTCCGCATAATAACCAGGCTCGACGAGGAGTATCCGCCCCTTTTGAAGGAAATCGCCGACGCTCCAATATGCCTCTACGTAAGGGGCACGCTTGACTCCCTTGAAAATCGCATGATTGCACTGGTCGGCTCCCGAAGGACCAGCAATTACGGAAGAATGATGGCGGAGCATCTTGCCAGATCTGCCTCCTTTGCCGGATGGACTGTCGTTTCCGGACTCGCATACGGCGTTGACGCCGTCGCACATCAGGCGGTTCTTGACGCCGGTGGCAAGACTGTCGCTGTTCTAGGGGGTGGCCTGGCTAGAATATATCCGCAGGATCATGTTGCAATGGCAAAGAAGATAATTGAGACTGGCGGCGCGATAGTCAGCGAATTTCCCATGGAGTTCTCGCCCAACAGGAATTCCTTTCCCATGCGCAACCGAATAATTTCCGGAATTTCACAGGGTGTGATTGTGGTTGAAGCTGGAAGCACCAGCGGCTCGCTGATTACTGCGAGATTCGCAATCGAGCAGAACAGGCAGATTTTTGCGGTTCCTGGACAGGCGGACAACCCGCAGGCGCGTGGATGCAACAATCTCATCCGGCAAGGTGCCAAACTGACCGAGACTTTCGAAGATGTGCTCAATGAATTTGAGTTTCTTCCCGGCATTCTCCCTTCCAAGCGGCCGGACGTTGGAGAAGCTTCGGAACTTTCTCCTGAAGATGCAGGAGCTGGAGACGATAGCGACGAGGAAAAAAGAGTTCTCCGTGCATTGGAAGACGGCGACGCCTCTGCAGACTCTCTTGCAAACTCGACTGGAATCTCGGCAGGAGAGCTTCTTGCAGTGCTCATGCGACTTGAAATGGGAAAAAAGATTGTCCAGCTTCCAGGCAAAAGGTTCGCACTCAGAAAAAAATCAATTTAGACTCCGAAAGGTTCACGGCGATGAAAATCCTCCCACTGATCTCCTTGAGTTTTGTCCTGGCCCTCTTCTGCGGCTGTTCCATACTTGAGCGGGAGCCATACAAGGAAACATACTACTACGACATATCCTATCCTGAAAAACCTGCAGTCTTGAAAGGGCTTAACGTCGCCGTGCTCAATCCTGCCGGAGGAGCCCCCTATTCAGAGAGGATGGTCTTCAGAATGAGTCCGAACCGCATTTCCATTGACGAGTTCAACAGATGGGCGTCCAGCCCCTCGGAAATGATAAAGAAATATTTCTATGTTGTATTCTCTGCTGAAGAGGCTCCAGGCGACCGCAGGCTTTTTCTGCGCCTGGAAATTCTCAGATTTGAGGCGCTCTTTCAGGAGAAAATCGCCATGGTTTCACTTCGTGCAACTCTTTCTGATGACGCGGACACCGATCTGCTCTGCAAGATTTACACAGCCGAAATTCCGATGGAAAAATTGAGCGGAGACGATTTCGCAAAGGCAAGCGGAATCGCCCTAGACGAGATATCGAAGAAAATTGCAGATGACATAGTCAGCGCATGCAAGGACAAGCCTCTCAGCGAAAAAAAGCCCTGACCAAGTGAGCCGACGAAGAAAGAGAAACATGGACTGCACCGCAGATGGCATGAGCAACACGGTCAGCCAGCTTATTGTTCAGTATCAAGGAGCATAGGTGCTAAGCATAAAAAATAAGGATGGCGTTCTTCTTGTGGGAGACTTTTCTGACGCGCTGACGCTGATTGAAATACAATCAGGCTACGACGGATTCTGCAAGGCTCTTGCAAGCCCGCCACCAGCCAAAATCATCTTCGATCTCGCATCTGTGAAAAAGACTGACTACTCAGTGCTAACATTCATAATTGCCTGTGCCGAAACGGCTTCCAAGAAAAAGATTGGGATCTCGTTTTCGAACCTTTCGGACGATGATCTCAAAACTGAGCTTCTCAGGATTGGGTTCGACTGCAAAGGCTCCTACAATCCAAAGGAATTCAGAAAGGACTCCCCGAAGTCCCTCTTCATGAGCGCCGGAACTGCGGTCTGCAATTTCTGCGAAGACACAAAAAAGCTCTTCGGCTTCATTGGAGAAATCATCTCATCCGTCTTCTACCTGATCAGGAATCCACGCAAACTGGATTTGGGCGAAACATTGTTCTACATTGACAAAAGCGGAGCGGACGGCGTTCCGATTGTCATGCTGATATGCTTTCTGATGGGGCTGATCCTAGCTTTTCAGGGTCTCACTCAAATGATGAAGTTCGGACTACAAATCTATATTGCCGACCTTGTCGGACTGGCGATCATAAGGGAGCTTGGACCTCTCATGGTCGCGATGATCTGCATAGGACGGGCAGGTTCCGCCTATGCCGCAGAACTCGGGACAATGAAGGTTTCTGAAGAAATTGACGCGATGGAGACAATGGGGCTTAAGCCGGCGAGATTTCTTGTCATCCCAAAGATGATTGCCCTCATTCTCTCAGTGCCAATGCTTGTCCTGATCGGAGATCTTTGCGGAATAATCGGGGGGGTTCTGATCACCATATCAATGAGCGATATCTCGTATGTGGAATACATGAACCGGACCCTTCAATCCCTAGTTCCCTGGAACATCGTGGAGTCCCTCATAAAAGCCATCGTTTTCGCATTCATTGTCGCAGGGGTCGGCTGTTTCCGCGGATTCGAAGCGGAAAGAGATGCGAAAGGCGTCGGAAGCGCAACAACATCCTCGGTGGTCAGCGGAATTTTCCTGGTCATCGTAGCGGATTTCTTCGTCACATTCTTCTATCCGCAAATTTTGGCAAGTTTTGGAATATCCTATTGACAGATCAACAATAAATTTTGGATCAGCTATGAAAAAACCGAATGAATCGAACTATGCACGGGATGTCTATGCTGGAGTCTTGGGCAAGGTGATTGGCGTCTATATGGGCAGACCGATCGAAGGCTGGAGCAGGGAAGCGATCAAATCCCGCTTTGGCAGGGAGTTGAGCGGATATGTCCACGAGCAATGCAATGTCCCTCTGGTTGTTTCAGACGACGACATAACTGGCACTCTGACTTTTGTAAGAGCCCTCGAGGATTCCGGTCTCTACGAAAAGACCCCAGCGGATTTTTTTGGAAAGTCCTGGCTCGACTACATCATAGAAAACGAAAGCATTCTCTGGTGGGGCGGCATGGGCGTCTCCACCGAGCACACCGCATATCTCAGGCTGAAATCCGGATACGAATCCCCGAGGAGCGGCTCGACTGAACTGAACGGGAAAATAGTGTCCGAGCAGATCGGCGCACAAATCTTCATTGATGCATTTGGAATGGTCGCACCCGGCAGGCCGGATCTCGCGGCAAAACTCGCAGAAAAGACCGCCTCAGTCTCGCATGACGGAGAGGCTGTGATTGCGGCAAAGCTTGTCGCCGCAATGATTTCAGCCGCATTTGTTGAAAAAAACATGGAGAAACTTCTCGACCTTGGTTTGGAAAGCATCCCCGCGGATTCGACAATCGCAATGCTTCACCGCGATGTAAGAAAATGGGCGAGGATTGACAGGGACTGGGAAAAGACCCTTGACCGCATACAGAAAAAATATTCCTATTCGAAATTCGGAGGATTTTGTCATGTTGTTCCAAATCATGCACTTATGGTTATGGCATGGTCATATGCTCCGGACGACTTCTACAAGTCTCAGATGATCGTCAACTCGGCCGGCTGGGACACCGACTGCAATGCCGCAAATGTCGGCGCGCTAATGGGTGTCAAGCTGGGACTTTCAGAAATCTGCCGCCGATACGACTTCATTTCGCCGTTTGCCGACAGGCTGATTCTTCCGACTGCCGACGGGACAAGGAGTGTGAGCGACTGCCTTAATGAGGCGATGGCGATTGAAAGAATCGGCAGGAGAATCATGGGCTGGGCCGAGCGTCCAGCGCCCAAGAAAGGAGCGATCCACCACTTCTCCATGCCTGGCGCTCTTCATGGATACATGGCGGAGGAATTCTCCACTGAGAGCCGATCGAACGCCTTCGTGTCAAATGCACAGGACGAAGATTCTGGCGAATACTCGATGCGCATCGAATACAGATGCGCTCCCGGCAGGATGGCACGAATTTCAACCCCGATTTACAGCGCGGAAACGAAGACAGGAGGAGCATCCTACAAAAATTCTCTCCTACCCCGCCTCTACAGCGGCATGTCGGTTCTGGCGCTGGGAACTTCCGGACGACTGAATTGCGCAGGGACTGTCCGCATCAGACTCTTCGCAAGGCTTGTCTCCCTTGGCAAAAATGCGGTTCCCGCTCTCATTTATTCTCAGGCCCAGAACTTGGATCAGGACAATAAAATAAAGCTTTCATGGAAGATCCCCGACAGCAAAGGGATCCCGATCCAGGATCTTGGATTTGAAATCTCTTCCGACTCAGGTGCAGACGGAGCAATTCGAATTGACTCGGTCCATTTTTCTGGTGCGCCAAAAATAGAATTCCCCTTCCCGATGCCGGAAATGGAATTGCAGGAAAATTCGCAGTTGGCAAGAATTCCGGGCTGGCTCATTGACGCAGACAAGTCATGCGGAAAATTCGATGGAAATATCCCCGCAAAATTCTATGTGAAAAACAAGGGCATTGGCTTTCTTGTGACCGGCACCACCGACTGGCGCGACTACGATTTCAGCGCGAAAGTAAGGGTTCAACTCGCGGACCGGGCGGGAATTATTGCGCGATACAAGGGACAGCTCCGCAACATAGCCCTGCTGAAGAGTCCAGGAAAACTCTCTCTCGTCATGAGACATTACACTGAGACAATACTTGGAGAGCTCAAATGCGACTGGGCTCCGGATGAATTTCACACATTGCGCATCTCATTACGGGGCAATGACATAAGCGCCTACTGCGACGGAAGGAAGATCTTTCAGGCGGAGGACAGTATTCTGCTTTGCGGCGGCGCCGGATTCCTTTTCGAAAACGGAATGATCGGCTTCCGGGACATCCTTGTGCGCGGAGCCTAGTGTCCTGTTTCCTAAATAACTATACTATGTCTCTTTAATAAATCAGATTAGTAGTTGTTGCACCCATTCAGGGTGCTGGAATTTTTGATTAATCTTATCCCAGCCCGTTGGGCTGGGCTA
>DYRX01000527.1 GCA_020718525.1 Victivallis vadensis | reverse complement strand
TACTGACCTGAAAGGGCAGCAGGAGAAAGGCCCCGGAGACCCCGCCCATGGAGGTGAGCAGAGAGATGGCAAAGGCGACCAGCGGCGGTAGCAGGGGTTTCACTTCAATTCCGGCAATGGGAAAGTACATGGTGGAGACCTCGATAGGAGTCAAAAGACAAAAGACAGGAGGTATATATGAAAGTCACAGGCTCCCCACCATTGTCATTTCGACCAACGGGAGAAATCTTCGAGGGTGCCGGAGATATCCGCTCCTGCCAGGATTCCTTGCTTCGCTCGGAATGACACTGGATAGGGTGTCGCTCAGGATAGTACGACACAACATTCTTTCTTCTGACTCCTGACTTCTTATTCCAAATTGCAATCAAGATGGCATTAATGTATACTCTCGGCATGGAGGTGGACCATGGCGAGAAAAGTTTGTATCAGTGACGACGAAGTTGCCCAAGCTCGGCTACTTCGAGAGCAGGCACAGTCTGCAACCGAACTACGCAAGGCGTTATCAGTGTTGCTGATTGCGGAGCTTGGCCTTGACACAGAAAAAGCAGCGGATATTCTCGGGACAAGCCAGCGCTCTGTTTACCGCAATCGACGAGATATTCGCAATCAAGATGACAATTCCCGGAAAACATGGGGAGGTCGTCGCCGTTTTTCTATGTCTCTCGATGAGGAACGTGAATTCCTGGCGCAATGGGTTGATAAAGCTACCGCTGGCGGAATTCTTTCTGCTCCGCCCATTCACGCTGCATTGGCGGAACGATTGGGGCATGCTATTCCCACTTCGACAACATATCGCTTGTTAGCGCGTCATGGCTGGAGAAAAGTTCAGCCCGACACGAAGCACCCCAAGAGTAACCCGGACGCTCAAGAGGAATTCAAAAAAAAATCCCCGAGCTTGTGGATGCCGCCTGTTTAAAAAACCAGAACAGACTTCCCGTCCGTTTGATGTTTCAGGACGAAGCTCGCTTTGGCCGGATGAGCGATCCCCGTGCTTGCTGGGCGCCAGCTCCACACCGGCCCGTTGTTGATTTGGCGCTGATTCGCGAATTCCGCTACGAGTACGCAGCCATAAGCCCTTGGGATGGTAGTCTCGACTTCATGACATGCGAAAAAATGAACACAGAAAGCATGAATTGCTTTCTGAAGCAAGTCAGTGAGTCTCACCAGGATGACTTCATGGTCATGGTGCTGGACGGAGCATCATCGCACAAAAGCAAAGATCTCAAAATCCCTGAAAATGTGGCCCTTGTTCTGCTACCTCCGTATTCACCCGAGCTAAACCCAGCTGAACAAATATGGAACATGCTTCGGCGAAACTACTTTGCAAACCGCGTATTCGACTCATTAGATGCCGCGACGCAACAGGCTGAATACGGGTTGGCTCAAATGGCATCAGATAAACCTATCATGAAAAGTCTCTCGAACTGGCCCTGGATTAATGCCATCTTGAAAGCTTAACGGAATTACTTCTGTCTTCCGCCCTTCACAAGAGCAGGATGGAGAGTATCGCTCCGCTCAG
>DYRX01000219.1 GCA_020718525.1 Victivallis vadensis | reverse complement strand
AATGTCGGATGATCTTATCAGACCTTTCCCACAACTTTCATAGTTGTGAGATCATTTCTTCTTGAATTCGTCGTAGAGGACTTTGCCGACTTTGAGGTTTTCTGGAAGCGGGGCATCCTCGTCGAGGTCGAGGCATTTCAAGACGCCGGGTTCGACTTCCTTGTAGCGGAATCCGCTTTCCGGACAGAGCATTATGCCATCCTTGTCTGGATTCTTGAGCATGTGCCCGTGTCTCGACATCCAGCCTTTTTGTTTGCCCGGGACTCCCATCATAAGCGCATAGTCTGGGACATCTTTGGCGACGACTGAACCTGCCGCTATAAAGCAGTATCTGCCAAGAGTGATTCCGCATACGATTGTCGCATTCGCGCCGACAGTCGCTCCGCGTCTCATTACAGTCGTTTCATAGAGCGAATGCCTCAAAACTTGGCTTCTTGGGTTTGTCACATTCGTGAGAACACAGGATGGTCCAAGAAAAACATCGTCCTCGATGGTGGTTCCGGTATAAACCGACACATTGTTCTGAATTTTGACGTTGTTTCCCATGGTGACGCCGTCCGCGATGCTTACGTTCTGCCCCATGATGCATTTTTCACCAATTTTGGCACCCTTGTAGATGTGGCTGAAATGCCAGATTTTAGTCCCGGCACCGATCTCAGCACCCTCGTCAACGAAGGCCGTCGGATGTGCAAAATATTTTTCCTCTTCGACCTTGACTGCTTCCGTCTTCACCGCGCTATGCGATCTTTGCTTTTGCTCCAGGGATTCCTGGCATTTTCTGAGCGCCCTCAAAACTTTCAGACCCTCTTCGCCGGAAGTGACCGCCTTTTTGCCGGTCTTCGCAGATTCAAGGAAGGCGAGACATTCTGCCTTCAGCGGCTCTTCCCAGGTGTCGGAAAGGCGTATGTTGAGTCCCTCAGCTTTCTTGGGAATCGGAAATCCATCCTTCCATTCGATCGTATGCGGATACAGAACCAGTTTTTCATCAATATCCTTCGTGTCGTCAAAGACGAGCATTCCCGCGCTTCCTGCCACGACCAGCTTCTGCTCCTTGAAAGGATTGAGCCAGCTTACAAAAATATGAGCCGATATTCCTGACGGAAACTTCATGTTCGTAACCGTTATGTCGGCAATGTCAGGATGAAGGAAGTAACTGCCAGTCGAATCGAGTTCGTCAGGCTCTTCGCCTGTCAAACCCAAAATGAGGGAAATGTCATGCGGAGCAAAGGACCACAGAATGTTTTCCTCTCTCCTTATCTTTCCAAGATTGAGCCTGTTGGAATAAATATACTGAAGCCTGCCAATGGTTCCCTGCGAAATCATTTCCTTTATCTTGATAGATGCCGAATGATAGTGCAGAATGTGTCCGACAAAAAGCACCTTTCCCTTCTGATCCGCAAGCCTGACGAGTTTTTCGCCATCCTTGAGATCAAGCGCGAGGGGCTTTTCAACAAAGACATTTTTACCATTCTCAAGAGCTTTTTTCGCTATCTCATAGTGTTTCGCCGCCGGAGCGGCTATGAAGACATTGGCAATCTTGTCGTTTTCCAGCACTTCGGAAATTTCCTTGCAGAGCTGAACGTGCGGATACTTCTCCTTTTTACGTTTCAGAGTCTGCTCCGACGCATCGCAAATGCTGTGGAGAACACCAAGATCGTAGAGATTCCTGGCGATGTTTTTCCCCCAATAGCCGGCGCCAATCAGAGCTGTGTCCTTCTTGTTCATCTTTCATACCCCCTATATTTGTTTGCAACACGTTGCTGTGTATAACTACGATTTATTCCAAGCTCCGCCCCGTCAATTGACGGTGTGCCAATCAACGCAAATGAAATACAATATCATGTTTTCAGCGATTTACAAGCCACAAGCAAACCGATTATCCGATCAAACTGCCCGTCGTCCAGCCCCACAGAACAGGGCAAATTAAGGATTTGATTTTGCGCCAGAACCGCGGACTCGATGCGGTAATTGCGCGAGTCTCGATACGGCTTCTGAGAATGGTTCAGATTCCATATTGGCCTGCTTTGTATCCCCTCCCCCTCAAAAACATTCATAAGAGCGTCCCTGTCCATTCCGTAAAGCTCCTTGTCAACGCGCAATGAATAAAACCAGCAGTTGCTCTCGCAGTAAGGGGGGATCTCCACCATCGAGAGACCAGGTATATCGCTTATGAAATTTTTGTATTCCAGATACCGCTCTCTTTTTATTTTCAAAAACAGCGGCATCTGCTCGAGCTGTGCCAGACCCATCGCCGCCTGAAGGGCTGTCAGGCGATAGTTGTAGCCTATTTCATTGTGCACATATCTCAGTTCGTCGTCCTTTGCCTGAGTCGTGAGATATTTCGCCTTTTTCAGATCATCGTCAGAAGATGCGACCAGCATCCCGCCCCCACCGCAGGTAATAATTTTGTTCCCATTGAATGAGTATGCTCCGAAATCACCGATAGATCCTGCGTGCCTGCCCTTGAAACGTCCCGCTGTCATTTTCGAACCAAGAGATTCTGTCGCGTCCTCGATCACCGCAAGCTTATATCTGCCAGCAAGCTCCATGATCGCATCCATCTCGCAAATTGAACCAAAGACGTGAACGGGAATGATTGCCGCAACGCGGCGCCCCGTTTTTTTGTCGAAAGTCCGCTCTCCATCAAAACTGCATTCCTCCTCAAGAAAATCCGCAAGTTTAGCCAGATCCAAATTGAGATATTCATCGCAGTCCATGAAGACAGGCTCGGCAAAAACATACTTGACCGCATTCACAGGCGCAATGAATGTAAGAGTGGGAACAATCACTTCGTCTCCGGGCTGAACCCCGGCAATAAGCAGCGACACGTGCAAGGCCGCAGTGCCGTTCACACATGCCACTGCCCCCCTGCATCCGACATAACTGGCAAGATCCTGTTCGAATCTAGTGACAAATGATCCCGAACTCGACACCCACTCGGAATCCAGGCATTCCATCACATATTTTTTCTCGTTGCCCCGGATGAACGGCACCGACAAAGGAATTATGTCCTTCATGATTTACAAAATCCCCATCTCTCTGGCCTGAGCCGATGCCATGTGCGCCACCGCATCCTGCCTTTTGATCAGATTCTTCTCATAAAGCTCCTGCAGAGCCTTGTCCATTGTCACCATGCCGTCCTTCGCACTCGTCTCAATGACCGAAGGAATAAGGTGGGTCTTTCCCTCCCTGATAAGATTGCGAATCGCCGAACTGCCGAGCATTATCTCAAACGCCGCAATCCTTCCATTAGAGTCGCGCCTCTGGATCAGCCTCTGCGAAACAATTCCAAGCAAACTTCCGGCAAGCTGAATCCTTATTTGATTCTGCTGATGCGCCGGAAAAGAGTCTATGATCCTGTCAATGCTCTGACCCGCACTGTTCGTATGTAAAGTAGCAAAGACCAGATGCCCAGTCTCCGCCGCCGTCAGCGCCGCCGCAATCGTCTCCTGATCGCGCATCTCACCGACCAGAATAACATCCGGATCCTGGCGCAGAACATATTTCAGAGCGCTCGCGAAACTGAGAGTGTCGGCATAGACCTCCCTCTGCTCCACCACCGCCCTTTTATTGCTGTGGACATACTCGATCGGATCTTCGATTGTTATGATATGACACGGTCTCTCCCCATTTATTCCATCTATCAGAGACGCCATTGTCGTACTTTTGCCATGCCCCGTCGGACCTGTTATGAGAATCAGCCCCTGATGCTTTTTTGCCAGGCTTGCCAGTGTCGCAGGAAGCCCAAGTTCTTCCGAGGACGGTATCCTTCTTGGAATTACTCTTACAGCTATTGCCACATTTCCGCGCTGGAAAAAACCGTTTATCCTGAACCTGTAGGGGATCGGATCCGAATTGTCCGCATCCTTGGACCTTTTTATGTTCACGCTGAGCGCAAAGTCTATCTCGCGGCGCTCCTCGAATATCTGCCTCTGATGAGTGTTCAGAACACTGAAAATCATGCGCTTGGTGTCGCTCGGACTTAGAATGTCGCTGTCAAGCGGCACAAGATCTCCGTCAACTCTCAGGCAAGGACGATTCCACGCCGTTATCAGAAGATCGCTCGCCGAATTCGCTATCGCCGAGTGCAGAAGCCTTTTCATGTCCACCCCGCTCGCATCGTCCTCGCTGAAATCCGCCCTGAATGTCTCTATCCCGCTCTCCATCCCCTTTGATAGCAAGAGGAACTCGTCCCTGTTCAGCGAGCTCTCCATTCCGTCCTCGAGGCTTATCCTGCCCTCCTTGTAAAGCTCGGACAGCGCCCTCGACAGGTTTCTCATCCCCTCATCCGAACCCCTGCGCAGACAGTCTTCCAGCTCGGAATAAATTCTCCTGCCTATCAAATTCCTCACCAGTGGAGTCCCCTTGAGTATTTCAGCCGCCGGAATCAGCCCCTTCCCGTCTTTTCTACGGACCAGCTTCTGAAAAACAACCGCCTCGAGCGCCATGGAAAGATCGGATGCCGCCTGCTCGCGGAGATGCTCCGGAAAATGGTTCAAAATCCTCTCGACGCATTCGACCGAACCAGTACTGTGCAAAGTCGAGATCACAAGATGTCCCGTCAGAGCCGCAGTTATCGCCGTCCGCATCGTCTCCAAATCCCTCATTTCACCGATGAAAATGACATCGGGACTCTCCCGCAGAAGATGTCGCAGTGCATCCGAAAAACTCAGAGTGTCCGAGCCAATTTCACGCTGAGTGATGAAAGACTTCGCGTCAGTATGCAGATACTCAATCGGATCTTCTATCGTAACAATGTGCTTCGCAAAATTCGTATTGATGTGATTCAAAATCGCAGCCATCGTCGTTGATTTCCCACTCCCGGCGGGTCCTACGATCAGAACGAGCCCTTTCCGAAGCTCGGCAAAGGTCTTGATCTGCTGCGGAAGGGAAAGATCATCGAAGCTAAGCGCCCCCGAAGGAACCAGCCTTGCAACAATCCCCGACTGACCCTGGTTTCTGAAAAAATTAAGCCTGAAGCGAAGACCGACCCCGAGACTGAGCCCCGCATCCATGTCTCCGCCCAGCTCATACTGCTTTTCCAAAGCCCCGGGCAGAACAGAGCGCCTGAAAGAATCTATGTCCTCCGCAGTAAGCGGCGGCAAATCAGTCGGAACAATGATCGTGTCCCGCCGAAAGCGGGGAGCCTTCCCAGACGAAAGAAAGAGATCGGATGCCCCCTCCGACTTCATTTTTATCAAAAGTTCCTTGACACGCATGTTTTATTCCCCGTTTTCCCGAATATATTCCCAAGCATGGGCTCTTTCAACGTCGAAGCCTCTCTATTTTCACTCTTATAAATGGAAGAGCCAGAACAAAAGCCAAACAAAGGACAGACCGCCATGTGGAACTACAACGAAAAAGTCATGGACCATTTTTTGAACCCCAGAAACGTCGGAGAAATCGAAAATCCGGACGCGACAGGCGAAGTCGGCAACATAAGCTGTGGCGACGCCCTCAAGCTCACTCTTAAACTGGACTCGAACGGCCGCATCGCAGACGCGAAATTCAAAACCTTCGGATGCGCAAGCGCAATCGCGTCATCCTCCATACTCACGGAAATAGTCAAGGGGCTCACCCTCGATGAAGCTTCAAAAATCAGCAACAAGGACATAGTTGACAAGCTCGGCGAACTGCCCGAAGAAAAAATGCACTGCTCTGTAATGGGAATGGAAGCCCTACAGACCGCCATCGCCAGCTACAGAGGCGAAACATGCGAGACGCACGACGAAGACCATGAAGGGAGAATCGTCTGCAAATGCTTCGGCATCACTGACTCCAAAATCAGAAAGGTCGCCAAAGAAAACAAGCTCAAAACCGTCGAAGAAATAACAAACTTCACCAAGGCCGGCGGCGGATGCGGATGCTGTCTCGACGAAATACAGGAAATCCTCGACGGACTCTGGAAAGATTCCCCCACGGAAATAGAAGAATCAAAGCCGGCATCCGGACTCTCCGTCGTCCAGAAAGTCATGAAAGTCCAGGAGCTCATCGAGAAGGAAATCAGACCTCTCCTCGAAAACGACGGCGGCGGAATCGAGCTCGTTGACATCCAGGGGGACAAGGTCATTGTCAGCCTGAGAGGACGTTGCGCCGTCTGCGCCACCTCCCACATCACCCTCAAAAAAATGGTCGAGGCAAAACTCAAGGAATTCGTCTCCCCAAGTCTCTACGTGGAGGAAGCTCCCCCTCAAAAGTGACACCTTCAGGAATAGTCCATGAAAAATGATGCCCTCTTCAAGGATGAACTTGCAAAGCTCAGCTTAAAAGTCTCGAAAATAATTTCAGACGACGAGTTTCCCTGCAAAGTCTCCCCGAAATTCCTCCGGGACGCCGTAAAGGACTATCCTTCCAGAAGAGGCAAAGGTCTGAGGCCAGCCCTCCTCACCTGGTCATGCGGACTGCTTGGCGGAAATCCCCAGCTCGCGCTCATGCCCTCCGCCGCAGTCGAAATCTATCACAACTGGACTCTCGTCCATGATGACATCATTGACCGCGATTCTACAAGAAGAGGACTCCCCACCTGCCACACCATCATTGCGAACTTCGCAAAAGACACAATGTCTCTGAAGCCAGACGATGCCGCCAAATTCGGAAACGACTTGGCCATGCTCGCCGGAGACATCCAGCAAGCCTGGTCAACAAGCATGATCCTGCGCTCGGAAAAGCTCCCCGCCGAGCTGAGAATTTTCCTGGCAGAAAAACTCCAGAGCAATGTGAACAGACCCCTGATAAGCGGTGAAGCCCTCGATGTCGAGTCTTCGGCTATTTTCGGCAAAAAATTGCCCAGCACCAGGGAGGTCGAAAAGATTTGCCGCCTCAAAACAGCCGCACTCCTCTCTTTTTGCGCGGAATCGGGCGCCATCATAGCAACATTCAAGAATGCCGCCAAACCCCAATATGACTCCAAATCTTCGGAAAAACTTGCGAAATTCGCAGATTATTGCGGACTCGCCTTCCAGCTCAAGGACGACTGGCTCGGGATTTACGGGGACGAAGAGACGCTCGGCAAACCGATTGCTTCCGACATCGCCGAGGCAAAGCCTACCGTGCTACTGCTGAAAACACTCGAACTCTGCCAGCAAAAGGAAAAATCCGAAATTCTCAGCATTTTGGGTTCAAAAGCGGGCAAACGCGAAATCGGACTAATTAAAAAAATAATGACTAGTTCCGGCGCGGAATCATACGTTCTGCGAACTTCGCAGAAGCTTGCGTCAAAGGCGCTCGCAATATTGGAATCATTTCCTCAAAACAAATACAGGGATCTCCTCGAAGACTGGACTCACTACGTCCTCGACAGGAAGAAATGACAGCCGCTTACAGCATTTTCTCTAAGAAATATTGAATA
>DYRX01000526.1 GCA_020718525.1 Victivallis vadensis | reverse complement strand
CAGGCCCGACCGTTCCGATATTCTGATTGTTGGCGACTGGAACCGCCGCATCTGCCGGATTTGCAAGACATAGAAAAATTGCCAATCCCGCTGTTAGAACAGCAAATCTTTTCATGTTTTTCTCCTTTAGATATCCTATTTTAATCTGATTGTGCATTCTCTCGTGCCTTCTCTCTGGCTTCCTTGATCTTCTCCCCGATATATTGCCGTCCAGGCGGATTGTCTTCAGGTGGCATTTTAAGACTAAGGGCATCAGCATAGCGCAACAATGCCTCGCGTATCTCCGGGAGCAATGGGGCGGACATTCCTTGATTGCCGGCTAGAAGCGCATCGGCGGGCTTTTTTTCCTCTTGCGCAAAGGCGGTCTCCGGTGAAAAAGATTTGATTTTCCCGCTCTTGTTCTGGTTTTCTCTACGTTTCACAAGAGCCGCGACAACGACAGAGCCGTAGTCCGGAAGCCAGTCGGGTTCCGAAACACGTTCAAGCTGTGACATGAGCAGCGCCCGCGCATCGGCCGTTCCCGCCCGCGCAAGACCTTCAACTGCCGCTTCGCAAATAAGCTCGCCATAGCCGTCTGGACGTCCCCAGTTTGACCTGATGACTGACTCCAGTTCCGGAACAGCCTTTTCTGGATTTATCTGACCATATATCTTTATTGCATGACATTTGAGACGCACATCTTCTCCATTTATCCTGTCAAGGAGATGTTCTTCCAGTCTTTCCGCCCCTTTCGGATGCTTCCTCAAAGTGCCAATGGCTTCCAAAACCAGATCCGCCCATGCAGGATCCCGGCTCAGAAGAAGAAGCGCGCCAATTGAAACATCTCCTCCGCTTTTAGCCCAGGCGGCAAGCGCTGTGCTGCTAACACGCGCGCCATGCTTCGCCGCTTTGAAACGCTCGACTCTCGACGCAATCTTCTCATCGAGTGAAACATTGTCCTCAACCAAGCCTTCTCCTTGAGATGGAGCCTGAGGAGAACTCTCCTCGAAATCATCCTGGGAAACAGACAGAGAGGGAATTGCAGACTCGTTTGCACTTGGCAGCATTTCTTCCGCCTTCTTATGCGCTGCTTGAGTTGTGCTACGACGTTGAAGAAATAGAAGAATGCAGAGGGCAATCACCGCCCAAAGAATGCACGCCAGGAAAGATTTTACTCTGATGCTCATTTCCAGCCTATATCTGCCGAGCCATAAAGAATAAGATCGGAAATTGTCCCTCAAACAAGTATATTATACCTGTATTTTTTAATTATATTATAGAAACAGGGCAATGTCAACGTGCGGTTTCATTTTTTTCGACTATTTTCCATGTCCGTGCTTCAGCAAGAACTAAGTTTAACCGGTTGCGCCGGGACGTTCCAAGACTCGCTATCGTTGTCGTAACCGCTATCGTAATCGCGTTCGTCAATGTACATCGTGTACGCTAACGTGAACCGCCTCGCTGTGAACGTGAACTGATCTCTCCCGCTTCAATACCACTCGTTCACGTGCTTCGTGTCGTGTTTAGTCCATCGTGTACGCGAAG
>DYRX01000525.1 GCA_020718525.1 Victivallis vadensis | reverse complement strand
ATGTGGATAAAAAAACCTATGCGGCGCGCGATGATGTCGATTTCCACACCCGTAAACATTACGAGTTTATTGAGGCGGATATCGCGACGATGACGCATATCCCGCCGGGCGTGGATGTGATTGTGAATTTCGCGGCCGAGTCCCACGTGGACAACTCGATTCACGCCAACGAAGAATTCTATCACAGCAATATCGGCGGCGTTTATAACCTGCTGGAACTGATCCGCGCCAAGGATGAAACCGACCGGCCGCTTCTGCTGCACATCTCGACCGATGAAGTGTACGGAACGGCGCACTCAGGGTCGTTTACCGAGGAAGATAAACTGCTTCCTTCCAACCCCTATTCCGCGACCAAAGCCGCTGCTGAACAGCTGATTTTCGGCTGGCGCCACACCCACGGCATCAAGGCGATCATCTGCCGCAGCTGCAATAATTACGGCTTCGGACAGTATCCTGAAAAACTGCTGGCCAAAACCATCGAGTTCCTGCTGAAGGGGAAAAAGATGACCGTTCATGGCGACGGAACTTATTTACGTGAATGGATCTATGCCGAGGATAATTGCGAAGGCATTTTAACGGTTCTTGAAAAAGGCAAAGAGGGCGAAGTGTACAATATTTCGTCCGGCGAAGAGCACTCTGTGATAGAGGCTGTAAAAATGGTTGTTGCCGCGATGGGAAAAACAGAAGCAGAGGCGATTACCCACATCCCGAACCGTCCCGGACAGGATCTCCGTTATTCCGTGGACTGCTCCAAGGCGCGCGCCCTCGGCTGGAAGCCGAAAACCACGCTGAAGGAATACCTCCCGACCTATATTAAGCTGTACCGCAAGCATCTTGATCTTTGATCAAGATGTTGCGCAGAGGTCAGAGGTCGGAAATCAGAGGTCGGAAGTCGGAGGTCAGATATCCGAGATCGGATGGCTGAGATGAAGAAACGGGAGAGACCCATGAGAATTAATTCGGCGAAGGATTTGGATGTTTATAAGAAGGCCTATGCCCTTTCGATGTCTATTTTCCATTTGTCAAAAGAATGGCCGAGAGACGAAAAATATTCTTTAACAGATCAGATTCGGCGCAGTTCTCGTTCGATTTGTGCAAATCTCAGGGAGGCTTGGGCTAAACGAAGATATGAAGCACATTTTATTTCTAAGCTTTCGGATTGTGACGGTGAAAACAGCGAAACGGATACTTGGCTGGATTATGCGCGAGACTGCGGGTATCTCGACGTTGATAAACATGCCGAATTAGCGAATGCTGTTGTCGAAGTCGGTAAAATGCTGGGAAGTATGCTGAACAATTCTGAACCATTTTTGTTAACGAAAACCTAATCAGTGGACTTTATCTCGGCGTTCTGATCTCCGACCTTTGATCTTCGATATCTGGTTCGAAAATCTGACCGCTGATTTCTGATCTCCGACTTCTGACCTCTGCAACTGGAGCAGTGAGCGATGTGCGAACTATATAGAATCATTAAATTTAAGCGAAACTGCGGAAGTTGCGGCGGCTCGCTCGTTCAGTTCCAGTCCG
>DYRX01000524.1 GCA_020718525.1 Victivallis vadensis | reverse complement strand
AAAAAGGTCTTGAAGGAGAAATAGTATGAAGGCTCAAATTGTTTCTCGGGATCCATCGTCCATCCTGGTTCAAATTCAGATTCCCCTTACTGGGTCTATGCTCGGGATGGAGGAAACCATTTTGGTTGCCACGAACGCCATTGGAAGCATTGCCACGAACGAAGCTCTGACCCACTTTGACACCGATGGGAAACCAATCCGGATTGGGGATATCAAATTGACCTCGAAAGGCCGGATAGCCAAGGAGTATCAAACACCCTTTGGGCCTGTCTGCGTTGAGAGGCATGTTTACCAAACATCGGATGGAGGGAGGACTTACTGCCCCCTGGAGGTAGGTGCCCGAATCCTTACAACATCCACCCCCAGATTTGGCAAGGTGGTTTCCCATAAATATGCCGAATTCGGTTCTGGAAGAGTCTGTGAGGATCTCGAGATGAACCATGGGAGAAAAATTGCTCGCTCTTTTGTTCAAAGCCTGTCCGAGGCGGTTGGGGCAATTGCTCTCGCTCGGGAGGAAAGTTGGACCTACGAAACTCCCATCCCTCCCAATGCCGTAGATGTTGTCGGTATCGGAGTTGACGGGACTTGCATGCTCATGTGCGCGGATGGTTGGAGGGAAGCGATGGTCGGGACCATTTCTTTGTACGGAGTGGGAGAGCGGCTTCAAACCACCTACATCGGGGCCTCCCCGGAATATGGGAAGGAACTGTTTTACTCCAAGATGGAAAGTGAAATTGATCGGATCAGGTCTCACGTTCCAGGAGCGGTATTCGCCGGAATCGCCGACGGGGCCAAGGGAAATTGGGAGTTCCTGAAAAAGCACACGGATACCCAAACGGTCGACTTCTTCCATGCGACGGAATACCTCACGAAAGTTGCGGATGCCGTATTTCCCAGGAAACCCAAAGACAGGAAAACCTGGATGGATGACGCTTGCCATCGCCTCAAGCATAACAAAACAGGCCCCAAGGCTCTAAAGAAAGAAATGGAGGCATTTTTGAATGGCCAACTCTCTGAAGAAGGCCGGAAAAAAATCGAATGCGCCCATCAGTATTTTTCCAATCAAGGTCATCGGATGACCTATGCTGAAAACTTGGAGGAAGGCTTGCCAATAGGGTCTGGGGTGACGGAAGCCGCCTGTAAGACCATGGTGAAGCAGCGTCTTTGCTGCTCTGGAATGAAATGGAATGACAAGGGAGCTTCAATTGTGTTGTCCCTACGGTGTCTTTCCCATAGCACCGGGCGATGGGAACAATTTTGGGAAAAAATAAATCGGTATGGAGTTCCGGAGGTGGAATGGTGTACATCATGATGGGGTCACACCCGACCAGGAGGTTGCCAAAGGTGCTCTTGCCGATCCCCTGTCTGCCGAGAATGCCAATAACCGCACGATCCGCGCGCAAGCGCTCGTGCAGGAGTTTCAGCTTCTGAGCCAGGTCTTTCTCAGCATGAGCGGAAAACCAGTCGTTCAGCGCTTTAACGAGCTCCTCGATCGTGACCTTGAATGATTCATATTTCGGAAGCTCCA
>DYRX01000523.1 GCA_020718525.1 Victivallis vadensis | reverse complement strand
TTCATGTGTGACTTGGCCTTCCCGAAAGAGAAAGTACTTGTGGAATGCGATGGAGACTACTGGCATGCAAAACCCGGATCAAAATATACGAAAAAATCTCCTGATTCAGCACAAAAAAGAACACTAAAAATTGCTGTGTTGCGTAATTAATCCTTTATGACGATCACGTATGCTCGTTTCCCGATGAATTTCTTTTGGGCGTCGATTTTTGCTGAGTTTCCGAAAGCGGTGATTGTGCGTTCGTAGACGCATTCGACTTTTTCTTTCAGTGTGAAGTCTCCTTTTTTGATGTCAATAGTTCGCATATCTATGGATATCTATAGATATCCTTAAATACTTTTCGGTTCTCTGGAACATATATGACTGATCTCAAGAAGAAACTGCAGAAAAGATGGGGACGAAAACACATCGATCGCCGAGACTGGCACTCATATAACGAGCAGCTCGTCAAGCGAGGAGAATATCTCCTCGCGATCGATTTTGTAGAGCATTGGGATGATGAGCTGGCCAGCATGAATGCTGGCAAGGTTGGTGCGCCGTATCGTTTTCCGACGACAATGATTGAATTGCAGAATCTCTGGCACGCGAAACGCGTGCCGTATCGCATGATTGAAGGAATGACTCGCGATCTTGTCAAGCTTGGAGGCTTGCCGAAATATAATAATTACACGACGACGAATCGTCGTGTCAACAAACTTGATCTTCGCCTTGCGCCGCCGCAAGGCGAACGTATCATTGTATTCAGCGATGGCACCGGTTTGCAAGCAGTCAACGGCGGAGAATACCTGCGCGAGAAATACGGCAAGAAAAATCGACGATGGGTACAGATCATCTTGCTCGGCGATGCCGAGCACCACGAACCGATCAGTTATGAGGTACGCCTCATTCCTGCTTCGGAGCCTGAAAGCACTGAACAACAAGCAGCCGCACTCATCGAGAGTGGCATCGACATCGCCGCGCTCGGCGGCGACGGTGCGATGGACGCTAAAAGACTCTGGGATTTCTGCGAGGAACAAGGACTCAAGCCCATCATCAAGCCCGATAAGAACGCTCGTTCCGATACTGATTGCGCACCGCGCAATCAGGAAGTCAAGAAGAGAAACAAGCTCGGCCACAAAAGATGGTCTCGACGACAAGGCTACGGTCATCGCTGGCCGGCCACAGAAGGCATCTTTAGCGCCTCAAAACGCATCTTTGGCGAACAACTCGCCGCAACAAGCGAAATCGGCTTGCTGCAAGAAGCAGCAAGCAAGATCTGGGCATATCAAAGACTCAAAAGGCATGGAGAAGCATAGCGAGAGCCCTCAAAATATTCTCGTACGCGTACGAGAGTTATGCAACACAGCAATTTTTTTTGCAGTTCCGCGAATCTCTTCTCTCCATCTCCCGAGTCAATCGCCTGGATTTTTTTCGCGTTCGCATTTGTGCGATCAGGGGCTTTTTGCGGATGACGTACCACAAACGACGACGCCTTACGCCAGTATGGCGTGAATACCGTGTATGGTGTCCCATCATCCTTATGGATCTCTTCTG
>DYRX01000218.1 GCA_020718525.1 Victivallis vadensis | reverse complement strand
CAAATCTTGTTCGCCTTAATATTTCTTACTATCGCGATGTGATTCCAGGAATTGGGAATGAGCGGCTTGGGGCTTTGTGCCGCGGTGTAAGCGCCTTCCCTGTCCTCTCCGATCGCTCCATAGAAGAAATTTATTCTGCCTGAAGGCTCAATGGTAAACGAGCATTCGCCCCCATAGCATTTATGAAAAGGATTCCGGCGCCCTTCGAAGCCGCTCGGATTCAGCCACATGGAGACTGAAAGATCCCCGCTCAGATCGAAGTTTTTAGAATTTTTTATGACTATGGAACTATCCTTCCCGTTGAATTCCAAGGCATCTCCTGCAATTCCCTTCACTGCCTTTACATTTTCTGCAAGACCGTCGTTTTTCAGGGGGCTCAGATCTTTGACGAGATAAGACTTTCCTTTTTTGACAATGCTGTATTTCTCAAAATTCATGACAATAACAGATCCTTTCGGAAGATTAGAAGCTCCACTTCTTTGAATGTCAACGCCAGTGGTCTGCCGTATCAGCTCGATCCTGTTTTCCGTTTTTAGCTTTTCAATGCTTCCGAGAGATGGAAGCGCCTTTTCGTACCAGAAACCTGCCCTCCTCTTCAATTCATTGGAGACACCCTTGTTGCAAGGCTCCTCCGCCAGTGCCCACCATGAATCCGCAAGTTTCAGCATTTCATCAGGCTGTTCTGGATTCTTTAGATCATCTACGGCAAGCGAGGCGATCTGCCCCTCCCGTGATCTGGCTAGATATGAAAGCCCTCGGTTCCAGTCGCCTTTCTTGAAACAATATAATCTGCCAATGGCATAAGATGCCTTGGGGTCTCCTGGAGACGTCTTGATCTTTTCAAAAGCCCAGGCTGAAGAGACGAAGTCCTTTTTCAGAGATTGGATTTCCTTCTTGGCAGATTTAATTTTTTCAAGCAGAAAGGGGCTATTGCTTTTCTTCAGAAATCCGCCCGCGACTCCAATAATCTTCAATGCCGTATCGAAATCTTCATTTTCTGCAAGCTCTTCAGACAACTGGAGATATGCCTCGCACAGCGACGTGAAATCATCGGCGTTTTTCGCATTCTTCGAAGATACTGCAAGTGCCTTCTCGGCCATTGCAACTTTGTCAATGGCGAAGACCTTGCCCATTTTTTCAAGGTTCGCCATCACAGATTCTGAATCAGCTATTGATGCAAAAAGATCAATTGTCTCGGCAAAGAAAGCGTATTTCACTGCCGGCGAATGTTCCGCCTTTAATGTTTCAAGCAGAAGTTCGTCCGCAAGCTGACGTCGGATCTTTAAATCCGTGGAACTATATTTTTTCGCAAAGATCGCCCGGATTTCGCCTGAAGCCTTCTTAATGGAGCCTTCATCTGGAATGTCTGCCAAAGGCCTGTCGTCGGGATCATCTTCCGATTGAATCCTCTGAAGTTTCTGAATCATATCCTCTCCGGCAGGCTCGTCCACACCTTGTCCGTCCGGAAGCTCAGCCATGGCGTTGCCGGAAAAAAATCCAGCGGCAAGAAATACGCAGAACAATCTTCTAGATAAATCAGATAATAGCATCTGCAAAAATGTCCTTAATTTGTATTGTTCCAGACCGGACAACACGTCTTTTCGAATCTCGCGGCTGTTCCACCAAGTCTCAATGTCCTTAGAAAGCGCGTCCATTCGGAATGAAATATTTTTGATTTTCATCAAGGCTGATTGTATATGCTGGAAAAATAAAATTCAAGTGTGAAATGTCGGAATTATTTTTAAGAAGATACCGTTCTCTATTCGAATCAAGCGCGGGTCTTGGCAAATTCTAAGAAGTATCAGCTTGAAATTAAATTATGGGATGCTAGTGTTTGGAATCAATCGTTTTAGGGGGTGTCCATAGATGAAAATTGCAAATCCGGAGAAAAGGCTTCGTTGTTTCTGGGGCGAGGTTGACAACAAGCACATCAAGTCCATGATCCCTTTCGTAAAAGGGAAAAATGTGCTCGATGTCGGCTGTGGATATGGCTCTACTACGAGGCTTGTCTCCGATACGCTTCATGCAAATTGCATAGGCATTGACGACAGCGTTGAAGCCATAGACGCCGCGAGGAGTCTGTTCCCGGGCGCTAGCTTCAAAGTCGCAAATTGCAGAGAACTGCCTTTTGAAGACGGCTATTGCGACACGATCATTTTGAGGGACACGCTCCATCACCTATTTGAAGATCCGGACTACGGCAGGATAAAGGAAGAACTGGCAAGGGTTTCCCACAGCGGCACCGTTTTAATCATACTGGATCCGAATGTGAACATGCTTTTACGCATGCTGAGGTTCCTGTCCAGTCATGACGATGCCGTCTGCACCTTCGACTCGGCGTTGAAATTCATAGAGGATCTTGGGTTTGAACTGCAACACGGAGATTTCCACACAATATACAGCCTGCCGATCAGCGGAGGCTATGTAGGTTTAAATTTCGTCCCCAACTGGACATGGCTATACAGAGTCATATTGGGGAGCGAACGGTTTTCTGAAAGGATTGCCAAGATGCTGGGACTGCACAAGGCACTCTGCATAAGATATTTATTGGTCGCCAGAAAGCCGTGATACTGTCGAGCCAATTGCAAAAGTCAAAACCGAAGCCGATGAAGGAAATTATGAAATTCAGACGAGTTGCAAAACCGCAGGCGTATGTCCTGCTCCATAACAATATAATCTACAGCAAGAGGCAATAAAATGAAGAAGATACTTGTCACTGGCGTGGCGGGGATGGTCGGTTCACATCTGGTGGACGAGCTTCTTGAGCAGGGAGGGTATGAAATCATTGGAATTGACAATTTATGCTTCGGCAGAAAAGACAATATTATCCACAATATCGGCAATCCCTTCTTCAAGTTCTACAATGTTGATGTGCTGGATATGGAGACATTGAAGATATTGGGTAAAGACGTTGACATCATAGTGCATCTGGCGGCGGTTAAGAAAATATCCGAAAAGGAGTCCGCGCTTCCCACCCTGCAGATAAACAACAAGGGCACTGAGAATGTCCTGGAACTTGCACGCATGTGGGGTTCAAAACTGATATTCTCATCAACTTCCGATGTATATGGAATGTCTCTTGACATCCCTTTCAAGGAGGATGGAGATCTCCTCATCGGACCAAGCATGATAAAACGCTGGAGCTATGCAGTTTCCAAGATTTTCGACGAACAGCTCGCCTACGGTTATTTCAGGACTTATGGAGTGCCTGTTGTCATTCTGCGCTATTTCGGCGGTTTCAGCCCCAGATCGAGCTTTACCTGGAGCGGCGGGCATATTCCAATATTCATAAATGCAATCCTGAAGGATGAGGAGCTCGTCATCCACGGCGATGGAACGCAGACCAGATCAATGGCATATGTCTCCGACTTGGTGCACGGGACAGTCCTCGCAATGGAGAATGATCAGGCTGTAGGTGAAATAATAAACCTGGGGAACGACGAGGAAATGAGCGTCATAGATACAGCATACCTCATCCATTCACTCGCCGCCACTGGCAGGGAACTGAAGGTTAAGTTTGTGCCGATGGAGGAGGTTTTTGGCAAGTACCGGGACATAACAAGAAGGATCCCGGACCTCTCAAAAGCCCGCAGGCTTCTTGGCTATTCGCCTAGAGTCAATATCAGGGAGGCCATTTCCAGCACCATTGCAGAAGTCCGAAACAACCTCAATGCAAGCACCGGAAAATGAAACCTAAATTATTCCTGATAGTCCCGGTCTACAATGAATCTAAAAATGTCCAAAGCCTTGTCGAGAACATACTAGCACTCAAAACGGAATTGGACGGCAAATTTTCCCTAAAGGCAATATTTGTTGATGACTGCAGTTCCGACAATACCGGTGATCTCATACGCGCGGCGAGCAATGACATAATCGTGCTTGCTCATAAAACCAATCTCGGACCTGGTGCGGCGTTTCAGACAGCCTTCAAGTTTGTCGCGAATGAGATCAGACCAGAAGACTGGCTGATCACCATGGAGGGCGACAATACTTCCAGCCTGAAGACTTTGAAGCAGATGCTGATCAGGAGAGGTGAAGGCTATGACGTCGTCCTTGCAAGCGTTTATTCTTATGGAGGAAGCTTCAACCATGTGGTACGCTGGCGCCTGACTTTGAGCTTTGTGGCCAACCTCTTCATTATGACTGTGCTTCAGATTTATGGAATCAGGACATTGAGCAGTTTTTTCCGCCTCCATTCAGGCAGAACCATAATGGAACTACAAAAATGCTACGGACCTTCGATCGTCGAGCTGACCGGATTCGGCTGGGCAGTTGAAATGTTATATAAGATGATTATTTCCGGCACCTCCATTTCCGAGGTCGAAACTATAGTTGACTGGAGTATCCGCAGAGGGACAAGCAAGATGAGGGTAGTGAGAACAATGCGGGAATATCTCCGAATATTCTTCCTGCACAAAAAGTGGAAATCACAGAACAATGAATTTAATGGACGATAAATTGATCGCCAGGCTTTTGATGGCTTTTATCTTGTTTATGTCCGCCCTCTTTTTCCTCCGACTGCTTTCCGTCGCGTCTGAAAGCCCCTTGATCTTCAGCGACTCCACCCACTACGTTGCATATTCAATTCAAATGTCTTCATGCCTTAAAGGTTTTTATTTCTTCGACTATGCGAAGCTGGCGGGAATATTCTTTAAAAGCACTGCCTACGTCAGCTATCTTTCCCTCTTTTTCACGTTCATCGGTGTTTCCGTATTCAAAGCAAGAATCGCGTCCCTCGCCTTATTCCCGATATTCCTGATCCTGTTCTACATGTCTTTAAATATTTCCATAAAAAACAGGCTCCTCTCCCTGCTCGGGCTATGCATCATCCTGGGAACAAAAGTCATATTGAATTTCTCGTTCCGTCCGGATCCCTTCATGATTTCCCTGGTCGCCGGGACGGCTTCACTCGTGGCTTTCCAGCTCTTTCTCCTTAAAAAGACCGAGCTACATGCGCTTGCCTTGTCAGGGATGATGATTGTGCTTCTTTTGACTCGTCTGCATGTTTTCATCCCCGTCGTGGCGGGAATTTTTGTAACAAACGCCTATCTGCTCTGGAGAAAGGAAATCAGTGTCAGACTTTTCCTTATTGCGTTAGCCCCCGCTGCAATCTTCCTCGCCCTGTATGGATATCTCGGGTTTTTCCGCTTCGTCATCTACTATGGAACCTCCAACATGGATCTTTGCGGAGACCGATGGTCTTTCTACAATCTGTCATACTATCCATTCTCCGTATGCAACGAATACATCTCCTTCAAGCTCCTTGCACTGCCTTTGTTTGCTTTCCTTGTCTTCTGCCTGATCTGCGAATTAAAAAAGCCTTATGTTTTGTTCCTCTCGACAAGCATCCTATGCGCATCGCTCCTGCTTACATATCATACTTTGAAGACCCACGAGGTTTTCGCATTTTGCTATATTGAAATCATTTTGCTAGCCTTGATCGGACTCGACAGCGCATCTTCCCGACTGAAGAAGAGCTTTTCCTGTGTTTTGGCCGCAACATTCATATTTGCTTTGGTGAATGCTTATAACGCATACTGCCTGATCAGGCCGGCTGGACCTGCCGTGATCTCCAGATTGCTTAACGATTGCCAGGCCTTCCAGGAACAGCACAAGGATGAAAAGATCTATTTCATGGGTTCCACCGGCTGGCTTTATTTCAACCAGCTCAATTTGAAGGACATCATTGGCAGTTCACAGAAGCCCTATCATGACTTGATCGCAATTAACGAGGTAAGTCCCTTTTTTCTTATGCAAAAGAGCGCCAGGGACCAATTCCTGATTAGGATTGAATACTGCCCCGGCAGTCCTGCGATTGTCAACAGCTACGGAGAGCATGTTGGAGGCATCCCTCCTCAATCAATGCATGACATGAGAAAAGAAGCGGAACTTTTCAACAAGATAGGCAAGTCGGCCCTCCTCCTGGAATCTGTTGATTATCCCGAGGCAGGCGTCAAGGCTAGCTTCTACAGAATCAGCCCGTCAGGAAATCTGGACCAGTAGGTCTTCATATTGCCTGGCGGTGCTTTTCCAGGTAAAACGCCCGGAGACGATTTCCCGTCCTTTCAGCGCCATCGTCCTTGCCTCCTCCGGATTTGCAATAATACGCCTTATCGAGGCATAGACATTTTCCGGATTTTTAATTCCAGACTGATAAACACATGAGCTCAATCCGCTTTCTTCGTCGGAAAATGAATTTGTTATGACAGGCAATCCCGATGCAAGATACTCCTTTAGCTTCATGACAGATGACAGCGCATTCACACGCGACGGCTCCATAAGTATGACACCTGCGTCAAATGTCTGCATTATTCCAGGAACATCCTGATAAGCCTGCTTCCCCATGAATGTTAGAGAGGGCATGATTCCAAGATTCTCAGCCTGGGATTTTGTCTCTTGAAGTTTTGTCCCTTCGCCGACAAAAAAAACATGATAATCAATTTTTTCATCCGTCAAGCGCCTGCATGTGAGCAGGAGCGTTGTGAAATCATGATCGAGGTTGAACGACCCTACATATCCCATGATGAACTTGTCTGAAGGAACATCATATCTGCGGCGCAGGGCAGTCCTGTCATGACTGCTGAAAAAAAGGGCGTTCACCCCGTTGTCTATGATCCTGAACTTTCCAGCTTCCAGAGAGTATTCATCCACGTGCCTCTGGATGAGATATCTGCTGACGGAGACGATTATCCTGGCCATCTTCAGCTTGAAGCATTCGAGCTTCCTGTAGATGAACCTGAAAGCCGGAGCGCTCCCTCTTATCTCATCCAGTCCGATGCCGTTGATTTCCACTACAAAAGGAATGCCCGCCATTCTGGCTACCAGCTCTGGAAAGGGATTCATCGCGGTATTCTTGTCAATAATTACGCAGGGTTTAAAGATGATGGCATATTTGAGAAGATAGAAAAAGGAAAAAAGAAAATGAACGGCCTTCCGGTGCAATGCATAGCCAAAGAAGGGGATGCCAGCGATTTTATAGGATATCGCGTATGGAACCGCAGACCTGGGTCTTGGACAAAGAAGGATGACCTCATGCCCGAGGCTGGCGAGGTTTTCGCAAATCTCATGCGTGTGGACAGCATGCCCGTCTGGCAGTTCAATCTCGACCATTGCGTAATAGAGCAGGCGCATATCGTCTCATCCTGTTGATTTAGCAGGGGAACATACCGTGATTTTCCCCATAAAACAAGTGGAGCCCATTGCAATTTTCAGTGATAAAGTCACCAATTTCAGACATCTGAATCCGCGACATCGTTAAAATTGCAAAATTCACTGGAAGGAAAAAAACTCCCCTTCAGAAAATTGCGGTGCAATTTTCATCAGATAATCTGGAGCGGAAGTCTGCGGAGAGACTTACGCCCAGATTATCTAGTGTCATGTCTCTTAAATACTAATCGTAATACACTTGAATAATTTAACCGGC
>DYRX01000522.1 GCA_020718525.1 Victivallis vadensis | reverse complement strand
TAAAATTTTATTTATTTCTTGAGATGGTTACTAGAAAACAGGGATTTCAAGTTGCACCAGGCGAGCGCGTCGAGCCATGTGATGTCTGTGACCGGCTCTGATGCCGAATGCGGTTTATCATCAAAGAACATTGTTCCCATGTCTCCGTCGCGATCATAGGCATAGGGCTCATGGAGGGAATATTGATTGCGGTTGCTCCATTTATAGATTTTCCGCCAGTCCGCATAGGAAAGAGGATTTTCAGAAATTGCGCATCCATCCGCAAGTCTTTTCATTTTAAGGAGATGCGAAGGAGCCTCTGGACGATGGACGACGGCATCCACGCCGAACGCATACCACTTCACCCACAGGGATGCCTTGCCAAGCGTCGGCTTGGCGATGTACCAGCCGCATGCCTGGATGTCCTTGAACTCGCGCTTTGCGAAATTCGCAGAATCAGATTTGAACTCGATGTCGAAAGGCGCGGCGGGATTGTATTCAGCCCAGGCGGTCTCGAGAGGCTTCAGCCCGTAGAGCGTCTGTGTCTTTCCTCCAAACTTGTGCTCTGAAATGTAGAAATTTCCGCTGTCCTGAACGAGAAAACGTCCCTCTTCGTATTCCTTCCAGTAGCGCGACACATAGACCGCCATCTCGCTCTGCCCATTGAATGAGACTGGAAATTTATCGCCACCGTTGAGAAAGTCCTCCTTCTTCCAGAGCCAAAGTCCAAATGTCCGCACTCCGACCACGCCGCCCTCCATTGCATACGAATGCAGATTAAAGTCGTCTCTCAGCTCATGATCAAGATTTATGCCGCCCTCCGTCCAGTTGGGCTTTCTGTTCGCCCAGAAAGAAACAGCACCACCGTAGAAAATGGGATTGTTCCCCTTGAAATTGTAGAAGGAGCCCGAGGGATTGAAAGGCTTGTCCATCGAGAACTCGTAATAGGCGATCGAATCGTCGTCTTTGCTTCCGTCGCCGTCAACATCAATCGGGCATTCCCCTTTCGGAGAACCTTTGAAAAGCTGGACGACAGATTCTCCTCCGCGGTAAGTCGGAAGCCCCTGTGGACCGCCATGCCAGCAGTAGTCGTCTCCGAAGTCAATAATTGGGCAATTGCGGGCTTCGTCTGCGAAATTCGCAAATTGAAGAGAAAACGAAAAAAACGCAGTCCAGACAAATCTTTTGATATTCATGCTGTGTTTTTCCTTTGGGTGACTTTATTTACAATGACCTTATTGAACTGGCTGAGCTTTGCTGTTTGTGAGAGTCTTCGACCACGTTTGTACTGCCATATATTTTGGCGACGATGCGGGGTTCTGCCCGACGTGTTCGAGCAGTCCCCAGGCTCCATGCACTGAATATGGACTCATGTTGCAGAAGATGCAAAAGAGACAGCCTCCAATTTTTGTCCAAAGATCGAGATATTTGTAGTTTTTACCACAGATGGACACGGATGAACACTGATTTTTTTGAGCGAGGCTATCCGCAATCATCCATGCCTTCAATGTCCTCTCTGTCCTCGAAGTCCTCTGCGATAAAAAACGCAATAGCTTT
>DYRX01000217.1 GCA_020718525.1 Victivallis vadensis | reverse complement strand
CAGTGAATCTTTACGAGGCGGTCTCGGCAGAACTTCCACGCTCGCAGAATTCCTTCAGCAGTCTGAAGCCAATGGAAAGAAGCACCGGACCGAGAAAAATCCCAATGAAGCCGAAATGCACCACGCCCCCGATTACACCAAGAAGGACGAGGACAAAGGAGACCCTTGAACTTCTGCTCATCAGATAGGTTCGTATGACGTTGTCGGCGGAACTGACTGCCGTTGCCCCCCAGATGAGCAGGAATATTCCCCATCCTGAATGACCGTGTTTGAAAAGCCATAAGGACGAACAGAGCCAAATAATTGGAGGGCCAAGCGGTATCGGCGAGACTATAAAGGTTATGAATCCCAGTAGAAGCGAGGATGGTACGCCGCTTATCCATAGGCCGAATCCGGCGGCGAAGCCCTGCCAGATTGCCGTCCCGATTATTCCATATACAACTCCGCGCACAGTGTCTCCGACAGTCGCGATCACATGCTGTCTGAATGTTCCGGCAACCCTCCTTATTGCACTCTCGAACATCTTCGCTATGAACTCCCCGTCCTTGTAGAAGAAAAAACATGCGATTACGCTGATAGAAATCTGAAATACGGCGGCGCCCATGTCAAAGAGCCTCCTGAAAAACCAGTCGTGGGAACTCATGGCAAAAGTCCGGAGATATCCGAGCAATTTGCCGCTGTCGGACATGAGCTCCGTCCATTTTTCGGCAAGAAATTTGCCAGCGACTGGAATCTTTTCGAGCCAGAACGGAATTGAAGGAAGCAAATCCTGCATGAAAAGACTTTTCAGCTCCTGGAAGCGGGAAATGTTGTCCGCCAAAGCCAGTGCGACGACAATGAGCGGCATCAGCAAAACCAAGGCGACAAGAAGGGTCATTATTGCGGCAGATAGACTGCGTCTATAACCGCATATGCCGTCTATCTTGGTGAAAAGCGGCCAAGTCGCGTAGCAGATGACTGCGGCCCATAGTAGAGCCGACACGAAGGGTTTCAAAATGCTGAGACAGCCAATCACGACGAGCGCGACAGCCAGATAGGCAAGATATTTGTTCAATGTGTCCTGCCCCTCGCTCACGCATTTCTCCTGGCAGAAGGATGTGCGCTCAAATTCTCAGCCTTTCTCAGCTTGTCGAGAGCCTTTATTTCAATCTGCCTTATCCTTTCGCGGGAAACATTGAAGATCTTTCCGAGCTCGTCCAAAGTCTTTTCACTCTCGCCAAGAAGACCGAAACGCAGAATAAGAACCTGCCTTTCCCTTTCTGGCAGAAGCGATAAAATGTCGGCGACCTTGTCTTTGACCAGATCCGAGCCATATCTGTCCTCTTCCGCGACTGCCCCCCCCTCTGAAATGATTTCCTCGAGGGTCGTGCTGGAATCCTCCTTCAAAGTTGACTGCAGGGAAATCGTCTGCTGAGACATGCGCTTGAGCGCCCTTATCCTCTCTGTCGGCATCTCAAGCAGTGAGGCAAGCTCCTCTGGAGACGGTTCGCGTCCTTTTTCCTGCAAAAATCTCTGCTCGGCATAGAACATTCTGTTTATCGTGGCAATCATGTGCACAGGAAGCCTTATCACGCGCGCCTGTTCGGCAAGCGACCTGGAAATGGACTGCTTTATCCACCATGTCGCATAAGTGCTGAACTTGTGTCCGAGGCGATAGTCGAACTTGTCAACCGCCTTCATCAGCCCGATGTTGCCCTCCTGAATCAGGTCGTTGAAATGCATTCCCCTGTTCCTGTACCTTTTTGCAATGCTTACTACCAGGCGCAGATTCCCCTCGAGAAGCCGCCGCCTCGCCCGCTCAGCCTCATCGCGAATCCTCACAATTTCCGCGACAGATGCCTTGAATTCGTCAAAATCCATCAGCGCTCGCGACTCTATCAGCTTTCTTTCGGCAGTCGCCTCTTTTCCTGAAAGCCCCTTGAAGGCAGACAAGTAGGCCACGGCGCAGTCAGCCCAAACTTCGACATTCGAGGGTAGCGCCGACATTTCAGAAAGCGTATCTATGAAAAGCTTCCTTGACTGCTTAAGCTTCGCCTTGTTTGAACCCGAGTGCGCCGAGAGCAATTTTTCATGAGCGGCGCGGATCTTATCGCCCCAGGATTTCAATTCTAAAAGAAACGCTTCCGGCATTGCCGCCAGTCTGGAATCAGGAGGAGAAAAGTTTTCAGCCACTGTTTCGGCGTTCAGCTCCGATATGATTCTGATATGCTCTTCGGCGACGAATCCGAATCCATAGACAATTTTCCTGATCAGAAAAAAAGACTCTGAAAACTGGGACGCGCATTCCAGCTCCTCATGCTGGGAAAGCTGGGAATTAGCCGACATCTGCGAAATGTACAAGGAAAGTGAATCGGAGTCCTCGGAACTGCCGGATTCTGATTTGCCGCGCTTTGCAGTCGCATGAGCCTCTCGGCTGAAATCCATAGGGGGCCCATCCCCTTCGTCGCGGGCATCCAACTCTATGTCGCCAAAATGTCCTTCTGATTCCATCATGAGCAGAAATTCCCAAGTTCATTTTGCTACGCTCTGAAAAGATATTCCCCCGCAGGCGCATTATCAAGCGAAAATCTGATATTGCCTCGATTAAGCAAAAATTGACTTGAACTTTCGCGGCTAAGCATTATCTTCGCTGGGTGTTTTCTGAAAGCAGGGGCCGTAGCTCAGTTGGCTAGAGCGATACGTTCGCAACGTATAGGTCAGGGGTTCGAGCCCCCTCGGCTCCACCATTGTAAAAGATCAAAATAGTCTTTGTTCTTCCGAACTGCTATAAAAATCCCCCATCGCCAAGTTCGTGCCTTGAAGCGCATCCGCATCCAGATGCCCACAAATCAGCGATGCAATAATTCCTAGCCTATAGGGATGCAATCGTTCAAAAGTCCTTGACATGCGGATTTTATATGATATAATATTAGTATCATATAAACCGGAAAAGAGGAGATTGCATGATAACGCGGGAGGCTGACTACGCAATACGGGTGGCTCTCTGCCTTGCCGCCCAGCCGAAGGGCAGGCACGTCAGCGCGGCGGAGATTTCTGAAACTATGTTTCTGCCATACCGCTTCGCAAGGAAAATCATCGGGAGCCTGCGCGGAGCCGGACTTGTCGGGGCCTCGAGAGGAAAAAATGGAGGGGTCTATCTGCTAAAAGCCCCCGGCAAGATCTCCGTTTATGACATTCTGGACATTTTCGATCCGAAAAGCCTTCTTTTCAACAGATGCCACATGGAGAAAAGTTTTTGCCAGAGAAAGCGCAGTTGCCGGGTGCACAGCAAGATGGAATCTGTCCAGGAAAGGCTTAACGCCACCCTTAGGAAGATCAGCCTGGCTGACATTTCAGACATCAGATGATCAACGGTTTCAATCCAATGGGGCGCGGAGCGCTCCTGCAATATGATATAAAAATAGAATCAATTAAAATGGAGAAGACGGAATGAAAAGATGCTCGTCGGCGGACAGGTGCCTCTCCTCGTACATGGAGAGAAGAAGCGATGTGAACACGGCATTCGACCGCTTCGAAGATCAGTCGGTCAAATGCGCATATGGGGAGAACGGAGTGTGCTGTCGCTTGTGTTCGAACGGTCCTTGCCGGATTACACCTGATTCGCCGAAAGGCGTCTGCGGAGCGACTGCAGACGCGATGGTTGCTCGGAATTTTCTCAGGGCTGTTGCGGCGGGTTCCGCCTGTTATCTTCATGTTGCCGAATCAACGGCGGAGCGCCTTAAGGCGATTGCGTCCGGAGTTTCTCCTCTGGCATTGAGATCAGAAAGCTCCGCGCTCGAGCTCGCAAAAACACTTGGGATCAAGGCTGATGGCGCCCTTGACAGCGCGGAAAAAATAGCGGAAGCCGTCATGTCCGACATTTACAGAACGCGGAGCGACAAGATGCTCCTGGTCGAAAAGCTTGCGATTCCAGCCAGGGTGAAAAGATGGAGGGAGCTCGGAATCATGCCCGGCGGTGCCAAGGCGGAAGTTTTCAACGCACTTGTCAAAACGAGCACAAATCTCAACACTGACGCCGTAAATCAGCTCCTGCACTGCCTCAATCTGGGCATTTGCACTGGACTCTACGGACTGGGCATGACAAATCTCATGAACGACATCATCATGGGCGAGCCTGAAATCGCAAAAGTCCCGTCCGGATTTTCGGTGGCGAATCCTGACTGCATCAACATTGCAGTGACCGGGCACAGCCATTCAGTCTTTGCCGGACTCATATCCTTCCTTGAAACCGACGAAGGCCAGCAAATCGGACGCGATGCCGGAGCAGAGGGGATCAGAATTGTCGGGATCACCTGTGTTGGACAGGACATGCAGTTGCGCGGTAATGCGATGAAGCCGGGTGTCTTCGCCGGACAGGCAGGGAACAATTTCACACAGGAACTGCTTCTTGCAAGCGGCGCAGTGGACATGCTGGTCAGCGAATTCAACTGTACATTGTCTGGCATCGAACCTATTGCGGAAAAAAACAAGATCAAACTGCTTTGCCTCGACGACGTCTGCAAGCAGACTGGCGCAGAGCTTCTCGAAGACAGAAAGGGAGGAGAGCTTGAGCTTGCCGAAAAAATCTGCAGGATGGCGGCTGACCAATACAGACTGCGCCGTAAGGATGTGCCAATAGACCTTCCGAAGCACGGCTATGACGATGTTGTTGCGGGGGTCAGCGAAAAGTCGCTTCTAAAACTGCTCGGGGGAAATCTCTCCCCTCTCATTGAGCTCATCAAAAACGGGATGATCAAAGGAGTTGCCGGAATCCTAGGATGCTCCAATCTTGCCGCAGGAGGACACGATGTAACAACAGTCGAGCTCACAAAGGAGCTCATCAGTAGGGACATACTTGTGCTTTCCGCCGGATGCACCACTGGTGGGCTGGCTAACTGCGGATTCTGTTCGCCTGGCGCCAAGGATATGGCGGGACCTGGACTCAAGGCCGTCTGCGAAAAACTCGGAATCCCACCCGTGCTGAACTTTGGTCCTTGCCTGGCAATTGGGCGGATAGAAATAGTGGTCTCGGAGCTTGCGAAGGCTCTGAACCTGGACATTCCCCAGCTTCCTGTCGTCATTTCCGCGCCGCAGTGGCTCGAAGAGCAGGCCCTTGCAGACGGCTGCTACGGGCTTGCGCTTGGTCTCACACTGCATCTTGCCCAGCCCCCGCCTGTGCTCGGATCGCCCCTCGTTTCCAAAATCCTCACCGAAGATCTCGTAGCTCTGACTGGCGGCAAGGTTCTGATCGAAAAAAATCCACAGCTCGCGGCTGAGAAGCTTCACAATGAGATTGACAAAAAGCTCAAAGCTCTTGGCATAGGAGTCTGAAAATGAGGAAAAAGCTTGTGGATCGAAGCAAATGCGCAGGCTGTAAAAACTGCGAGATCGCATGCATCGCCGTCCATTCCGAGGGTGGAAATCCTTTCGCCTCAGATCCCGGAGGAGCCGCCGCCAGAGCCAGAAACAAAGTGGAGCTTGCCGCCGATGGAACTCTTTTTCCCGAGTTCTGCCGACATTGCGACGAGCCGGCATGTGTTGAAGCATGTTCGAGCGGCGCCCTGGCGAAAGGCGAGGATGGGCTGGTCGTCTGTGATCAGGAAAGGTGCATCGGCTGTTTCATGTGCGTCATGAGCTGTCCTTACGGCATGGCGCGCCCGTCTGTAAAAAACGGCGGCAAGATGATCAAGTGCGACGGCTGTCGTGGACGAGACTCGATGGCATGCGTGGCGGCATGTCCCCAGCGCTGTATCAAGGAAGTGGAATCTGATGATGAAAGCGGCGGGCATATACTTTTCGAAGACGCCAAGTCCGCAAAAAATTGAAATGAGGAGCTGATATGAAGCATGTGATTGTCGGCGGAAGCGCGGCAGGAATATCCGCCGCTAAAACTATTAGAGAAAATGATCCGGACGCCATGATAAGCGTCGTGTGCAAAGACAAATATTTCTATTCCAGATGCCAGCTTCATTTTGTCGCCTCAGGAAAGCTGTCACCTGACAAGATCAGGCTTTCCACGCCGGACTGGGCGGAAAAAATGAAGGTCTCTCTGAACGCCGGGAAAGAAGTTTCCGGACTGGATGCGGAAAAGCGCAGAATCATATTCGAGGATGGCGGCGGCATGGACTACGACAGGCTCCTGATCGCAAGCGGAGCAAGAACCGTCTTTCCACCAATAGAGGGTATCTCGGGGCCGGGAACTTTTGCGCTCAGGAGCATGGAGGACGCGCTGGAGATCAAAGGAGCGCTAGGCAAGACCGCGAACACAACCATAATTGGAGCGGGATTGATAGGTGTTGAGCTGGCGACAGAACTTCTAGAAGCTGGGTTCAAGGTGAATATCGTTGAAATAGCAGACCGGCCTCTTCCCCTCCAGCTCGAAGATGTATGCGGAGAGAAATGCGCTAAATTGCTCGCTGAAAAGGGTGCAAAACTTTTTCTCGGAAAAAGCGTCAAAAAAATCAGCAGGAATTCCCAAGGGAAAATCATTGGAGCAGAACTGTCCACAGGCGAGATCATAGCCAGCGACCTGATTGTATGTGCGGCAGGCGTCAAGGCAAATTTTGATTTCGCGCTCCAGGCTGGGATCAAAGCCGCAAAAGGCATATGCATAGACAAATATTGCGCGACAAATCTTCCTGGCGTCTATGCGGCTGGCGATGTCACCGAGTTCGAGGACAGCATTTCAGGCGTCCATCAGATGACTGCGATCTGGCCAACTGCCGTGCGACAGGGAAAAATTGCCGGTGCAAACATGCTTGGCGGAAGCTCGGAAATAAACATAGTGACCGCCCTCAAAGCCTCTGTTTCTCTCTTTGGCACGCATGCGATTTCTCTTGGCAATGTTTCATCTCCTATGAAAAGCTGGACCAAGCATGTGTTTCGCGCAACAGACAGCAGGGGAATGGAAAACATACGCATCCTGTACACCGAGGGAAAACTCTTGAAGGCAGCACTTCTTTGGGGGGATGTCGCCAACGCCGGACTCTACCACGAGACCATTGTCAAAAACCGTGACATAAGTGCAGATTTGGCATGGCTTGGCAGTTTTGACGCCGCAAAAAGGGGGCAGGAAAAACTCAGCGTGCTCTGATCAGAAACAAAGAAATGGAAAAGTTCAGATGCCTGAAGCTCCCTGATTTTACGCTGGCGCATTTTTGTTTTTCATACGGGTAAGGATCTGCAGACGTACAAATCTCCGTGAAAACATAATAGCCGTCCGCTTTCATTTTCACATGTCAAAATCCAGACATCTGAATCCGTGTCGCAATAAAAATCGGGCTAAGTGTCCTGTCCCTTAAATACTAATCGTAATACACTTGAATAATAAATTATTTCCAATTACCAATGTTGTTGCACCCCTTCAGGGTGCAATTTCTTTTTTTTATTTCCTTTTCCTAGGGCCCTAAACTACAAAAATGCTGGTATCTATGATGGGATGGAGATCCTTGCCAGGC
>DYRX01000216.1 GCA_020718525.1 Victivallis vadensis | reverse complement strand
CTGTAACCCAAGCCTTTGCAGGATTCATGCAGATGAAAAGATGCATTCTCGGAAATACCAAAAGAAACGTCTTCCAGTGGAAAGGCTATCGCCTGATAGCTTTCGAGTAGTGAGGATTCACCGCTATCTTCTCCCCCTCCGTTTTACTGCGGACTTTCCCCTCCTCAGAATAACTGGCAGGAATATCAGCAGGAAGACGAATACGATGACCGCCAGAGCGAAGTAGCTCCTTTCGTCGAGATTGAGTCCAGTCGGTCTTTCCTCCATCCCCCATTTGCGAAGTTCGCATCAGCCGAAAAGACAGACAAGGACAAATCGGATTTTACGTTTTCCTGAGCCGTGGACAAGCGGGATACACTTTCGCTAAAGACTCGAGAATACCGAAAATGCTCCATGTCGCTACGGTAGTCTTTCGTTGCCGCTATCCCCTTAATGAAAATCGCCTCTGCGCCTACTCCAGCAGGGAAGAAACGTCTTCTGATTTCAAATTTCATGCGATGTCAGTCTCAAAGTGCGCGGCAATCTTGACTGACTGTCCTGAACAATATAAAGCAGGATGCCTGCGGGATTGCTTCCAGATTATTCTTTTGTGTCGAGTTCCAGGTAGATTGTCTTCTTCCTGTCTTTGGGAAGGTGGAATTTTCTGGCATTTCCGGAAAATATCACCTGGACGCAGTCTTCAAATAGGCGGTTTTCCATGAAATCAGGATTCTCCCTGTGCTGTTCGAGAAGCAATGAGAAGCGCGAGGATGCGGCTCGCACAAATTCTACGGTTTTTGTTTTATAAGTCCTTGCACTTTCGAGATATGCGGCGACTTTGCCACTTGTCAGCGGAGATTCTGAAAGTTCTCCGAATTTGTCGGATGCATTTCTCTTTCCCGCCTCATCGTTGCCTGCCGCGGCCAATTCGTATGCATCAATAAGATCCACGAGATTCTGGAAGTCCGCTCCGGCAGTTTCGTTGAGAGCCTCGCTTCGGTATCGTTTAGCGCTTTCTATCTTATTTGCTTTTTCACTTTGGGCCTTGTTGACCGACTGAAAGACTTCGACCAGGCTAGGCGGAACCCCATATTTTCTGGAAGAAAGGCTTGTTATGGAAATGCCGCAGGAGAGTCCGTCAAGCTTGGTCTGCGCTCGTTTCATTATCGCCTCGTCGTCTATAGCTCCTCTTATGAAGTCGTCAACAGTCATTGAAGCAACATGAGCGGCAATTTCCTGTTCGATGATATTACGCAGGAATTTTTCAGCCTTTTGCATGTCCCCTATATTTTCTATGAACAATGTCGGCTTGTCGCCGGTAGAGTGCTTTCCACCCGGATCAAGCCGGTAATTGAGCTCCCAGGTTCCCTGGACAATATTTTTGTCTCCTGTGACCAGGAATCCGTCCATTCCAGGGATAAGTGAGTTCAAATATCTATTCTTCGAGACATATGGATTTGACTGGTCGTTTTCAGGATAATCGCCATCGGAGGATTCAGTCGGGGCTGAATAGATACGGTCATAGTTTCCTGCGCTGTCTGAGCTGAACGAGAGGACACTGAAAGCCCGGTCAATAGCGAGTGTCTGCATAGTTGTGGGAATCTTTATGATTTTATCGATCGGATATGGCATTGCCAGATATGGACCTCCGGGTGCCACGAAGCGTCCGCCTGGAGCCCCGAGTATTCTGCCAAACCTGGTATGGACGGCGACGCTTCCCTCGTCCACCCAGTAGATGTTGCTGAACAGGAAAGCAACGGCAAGAAGACAGAAGAGGAGTCTCGCAAGTTTGAATCCGTCGTTCAAAGTATTTGAGAAAATTACAGACGGGGAATCTTTGTCAGACCGGTCTGCCTGAACAAGTGCAGGATCGCATGGAGAAGCAACAGGCCCAGCGCTGTCACTCTGCTCGCATTTTTCATCTTTATGCATTGTAATTTCCTCGTTGCGCACCTATGGATTTTTGCTAGTGCCGACTTGTATCCTCGGGCTCTTCTTCCTTCGGGACTGGCTTCGCCGATGCGTTCTTTTTACCGTCTTCATTTTTGGGGATATCCCTGTAGGCGTCAAGTCTTTTGAGAAGATCGAACGGAATAATTTCCGTATCAAGGAGAAATGTGGAATTTTCCCCGAGGGTGCTTTGCAAAGCCTCGAGTTTTCTGAGAAAAATGGCGAAATCCTCGTTGCTGGCAAAAACCTTGTAATACTGAGCGGCGGCGGCATCTCCCTCCGCCATGATGTTTTGCGCCTCTCTTTCTGCGAAGGCCAATATCCTTCTGCGGTCGCTGTCTGCCTTTGACATGATTGCGTTGGATATGGCTTTTCCCTCCGAACGTGCGTTCTGCGCGAGCCTCTCCCTAGTCTTGCGCATCCTTGAAAAGACAGACGCGGTGATCTGCTCTGGAAGAATTATTTTCGAGATTCCTAGCTCCTTGAATTCGATTCCGTAGGACTGCCGTTCTAGATCCTTGTTCATCTTGTCGAGGATTTTGCGTTCCGCCTCGCTTATCTTGAGCTTTTCAGGATCGGTGTTGGTCAGATCGTCGAAGGTGAAATTGCCAATTTCGCTTTTGGCGTTTCTGAGCCTGTCCTTTATAAAACGTTCCGCCGATGCCGCGCCCGCAAAAGAACGGTAGAAGTCGAGTGGACGGGCGATTCTCCATACGACGAACGCCTTAAGTATGACCGCCTGCTTGTCCTTGGTCTCCTGCTGTTCCAGCTTGTCGTCCAACACCTGCAGTCGCCTGTCGAACTTCAAGACCTTTTGGATTGGATATGGCAGTTGGAAATGAAGTCCTGCGCCTCGTCCGTCGGCATTCACAACATTTTTTTCAGATGCCCGACCAAAGGTCAGCAGGATGGCGGATTCATCGAAGTTGACTTGGAAAGTCGTCAGATAGGCTAGAAAGATGCCGAGCAGAGCGACTGCGGCCGCAATAAATACAAGCTTCTTCATATGTGAGCTTCCTTTTTGAGTTTTCCGTGATTTCTCATTCTGTCAATTCCTCCCTCCGTTGTCCTCGTCCTGCGGAAGGATAAGCGGATCCTGCAGGCGCTGGGGAGTGTATCGTCTGTCCGACTCCTTGAAATCAAATCTTAGCAGGAGACTTTCCTTGTCTCCGACCAGAACATATTTCTTTGCTTTTCCCAGACCTCTTTCCATGACGTTCATAGCCTGGCTCATAAGGTATGTTCCGGGCGCGGCGTGATACAGTTTCAGTTCTTTTCCGAAGCGCTCCGCCTTGCCACGTTCACTGTTGATCTTTTCCATTCTATATGCCGCGGCCGCCGATAATGATTCTGAAACGGCTCCGTCGGACTGCATGAGGCAAAGACTCAGCGACTTGTCGTTTTCGGCAAATTTTTTAGAATCGAGGATTCCGTCCTCCGACGATTTGATGCCGGCAAGTATTTTTTCGGCATTTTCCAGGGATCCTGCTGTTTCAACCATCCTTATGACTTCATACTGCCTTGCAGACTGAATATCCGCCTCTTTTTCCTGGAAGGCGGAAATAGTCTGCTCGAATGCCTGCGCCGCCTCTTGCGGAGGATGGACGCCGCTCAGTCCTACGCTGAGCACCTCGATGCCCAATTCCGCCCTGTCCGCCGCCTGGCGCAAGTTTCCAAGCAGTTTGCCAGGAATCTCAATTCTGCCTTTGGAGAAAAGGGTATCTATATCGTAGCTGTAGAGCATTCTTGTTGACTCGGTCTCCGCCAAGCATGCAAAATAAAATTCAGGGTTCGAGCTGGAACTGAGATATTGGGCTGGATTCGTTATCCTGTATTCCACGAAGATGTCCGCGCCAGCAAGCGATATGGAGGGGACTTTTTTCTTTTGCGACAAGGAATCCTCCTCCTGATTTCCAAGATTCTGCATCATGTCGGACGGTGGTGCAACAATAAGCAGTTCTTCTGAAGATACCCCGTGCATGTTTGACCAGAGTATGGGATTGTCACCATACACGTCTTTTCCATTTGAAGACAGCCTGTGCGATCCTACATGCACTGTCCTTACTTTCCAAATGTCAACAGGAATGCATGTTTCGAACGGTGCCGGAGCCTTCAGATGAATGCCAGGCGGACATTCTACTCCCGTGATTTGTCCGAAACGCAGTATGACTCCCTTTTCTCCTGGTCCAATGAATACGAAGCACGAAAGCAGGTATTGAAGGAGAATAGAAAGGGCGAGAAATGGAATGGCAAGTGCAATTGTCAATCTGAAGAAGACTCCTTTCGATAGATTGAAGCCGAACTGGCGTTCGAAAAGATCTGCAAGGGTGCGTCTGAATTCAAAAGGTGCCTCTAGCGCGTCGAAGATGTATAGATGATAGGCGGGGCGCGGAGGCTGATCCTTCGTTTTCGGAAGGAAGAAACGTGAAAGGAATTTAACAAGGATTTCCAGTCCGGCGAGCATAAGGAATGCGCCTGCAACTGCATGCAGGACTGGAACTGCGGATCTGAGACCGAAATATTCGGAACAGAGGGAGAGAGCTGACATTCCGGAAAGAAGCGCGACGACAAGTGTTGTTCCCGAGCAGGACTTGATTGCTTTTCTACCAGCAGATTTTGAAGCTCTCGCAAAATATACCGAAGCCGTAAGAGAGATTAGGAATGCGACTGACGCAAGGGCTAACTGCAATGCAAGTTTTTCCCTGGGGTTTTGCGTGAATGCGTTTCCGGAAAGATATGACGAAAACAGTTTGCTCCCGATATGCATGACAGATATGAAATAGATGAATTCCAAGAGGGGTTTCGCAAGCTTTGCGGCGAAGCCGATCTTTCCCGGTACAGCCGGCGGAGAAGCCTCCCCGCTTTTTTCGACAGGCAGTCCGGGCTTTGAATTTCTGCACATGTTTCGGAGTTTCATGAATTCGAGGAGCCATACGAATATTCCTAGAAAAGCGATGTCTGCGGCGGCGGCTTCGATATTGCATCTGCCTGCAAACCAAAGAGATGAGAGGACTAATGAGACTGCAACGTGATACAGCATTCCTTGTAGGGCGATGTTTTTTGCCGTGCTCGTTTCGTGGATATGCGAGTGATTCATGCGAGTTCCTCCCCCTGTCTCAGAAGTCTTGCCGAGTTGAATACCACCAGCAGGGCGCTCGCGCTGTGAAGAAGCACGGCAATAACAGGATGGATCATCCCCACCGAGCTCATTATGAGGAGTGCAAGTATGTAAAGAGCTGTGAATATCAGATTCTGCCGGAGAACGGAAATAGTGGCATGCGAGAGTTTTATGAGAAAGGGTATCCTGTCAAGCTTGTCATTCATCAGAACTATTGAAGCGGAATGAATTGCGACATCGCTCCCTCCAGCTCCCATGGCTATTGATACATCGCCTGCGGCAAGTGCCGGCGCGTCATTGACTCCGTCTCCGACAACCGCCACGGAATAGCCCTGCTTCTTGATCTCCTCGACACGCCTCATTTTCTGATCTGGCAAAACTTCAGACTCTGCTTCACAGCCAATTTCCGCGGCAATCCGGTCGCCTACAGCACGGCGGTCTCCGGTGAGCATTATTATTTTTTCTACTCCGCTCCCCCTAAGATCGGCAATAACGTCCCGTGCATTTTCTCTGACACTGTCTTCGATCCATATGCTTCCCAAATATTTTTTGTCGGAAGCAATGTGTATGGCTGTGATCCCTTTTGGGCATTCCCCCAGGTCTCCAAGTGACATATGTTTCTCCGCAAGCCACTCCGCTCTTCCGGCAAATATGCCCACCCCCAGGGATTTCCCTTCGATTCCCGATCCTGAAAATTCCTTGACATCAAGTGCCTCGGTCAGCTCGATCCCTCTAGAAACTGCCTCCTTGAGAATGGCCTTCGCGACAGGATGCCTGGAATGAAACTCCACGCTTGCGGCAGAACTTAAAAGCTCATTATCGCCAACGCCAGAGGCAGGAACTAGGCGCGAAACCTTCATCGTTCCGCTCGTGAGAGTCCCAGTCTTGTCAAAGATTATGGCATCAATGGCATGCGCCTTCTCGAGCAAGGAAATGTTCTTGATGATAATCCCCAGCCTTGCCGCCGCACTAAGCGCCGCCACCAGTGCAGATGGAGAAGAAAGGAGTATGGTGCACGGACATGCTATTATCAGTATGGAGATTGCCCTGTTCATGTCGCGGGTGAAGAAAAGGACGCAGGATGCCAAAGCCAGTATAAGGGGCGTGTACCAGCTCGCATATCTGTCTATCAGGCACATCAGTTCGGTTCGGCTCCCCTCCGCCTGCATGATGAGATCCTTGATCTTGGAGAGAGTCGTATCCGTTCCCGAGCTGGATATTTCGACTTCTATCGAGCCGGAAATATTCAGGGAGCCGCTAAAAACAGTGTCACCTGGCTTTTTGTCGGCTGGCATTGACTCGCCGGTAATCGCCGCCTCGTTTACTGAACTGCGTCCCTTCATGACTATCCCGTCTCCGGGGATGCCGTCCCCGGGTCTCACTCTGACCAAGTCTCTTTTGCGCAGAGTCGCCGAATCAACTGAGATTTCACGGTCTTTCTCGATGAGCTGTGCCTTGTTTGGAGAAAGCCTCATGAGCGATTCGATGTTTTTTCTGGCTCCGAGCTGGGAACGGTACTCTACAAGCTGGGTAAGCAGCATGAAAAAAGCGACCAGGGCAGAAGTTTGATACTCCCCAAGGCTGAAGGCCGCCATGACGCTCAAAGCGGCAAGCTCGTTGAGTTCCGATTTCTGCCGCCAGAGGTCTTTGAAGGCCTGCAGAATCAGCGGTGCCCCAAGCAGGATTGCAGATGCCATCGCAAGAATGGTGCCAAGCGCACTGTTTCTGTACAGCCAGACCGCCACGACCGAATTCAGCAGAAGTACCGCCCCGAGAATACAGAAAAATATCTGCATCTGGAACTGCTTCGACTCGGCATCCATCATCTTTTTCAGAAACGAATGAGCCATTCTTCAAGCCTCGGATTCATTGAACATATCGGCTAAATTGTTGACATAGTCAGAAATATTTCAGGAAATGCTTACAATGTGCATGTACAGATATTTTTCAAGTGCCCCTTTAATATAAAAGAGCGAATTGCAAAAGTGTTAAATTGTTCCATAGCTGGTCTGCTACGGAAAATTCAGTTTCAAGCAAAAATGGCCAATTCGTTTTGCAATCTGGCTCATGGAATATTTTTTCCGGTAGCATTTCCCGGCATTGATTCTGAATGGATTCTAGACATTGCCTTGCGCTGGCGGCGAATCTTGTTCGTCCATTCACCATATGACTCGTATGATAATTCGTAAGTCACATATGCAGGCGTGATAATTTCAAAAATATCCGCATATTGCAATGCGGGCGGCCGCCCGCATTGTCCTGTTTTTGCGCTCATTCTATTGCAAGATGGAAGATACTTGCTCTTCCGACGCCTGAATCCAGTATGACATCTTATGTCTCAGTCTCTAAATCTACCTCCCCCCATAAACGGGATTCCAGGCTGTCCCGTTGTTGTAAACTGTTCCGGTCGAGC
>DYRX01000521.1 GCA_020718525.1 Victivallis vadensis | reverse complement strand
TTTGGGATTCCGGATTAAAAAGCGCGGCTGACACCGCGCACTCCGAAAGACGGCTCTGCCGTCAATCTGCGGATGCGAAGCATCTTTGGGAGTGCGGCGTGTGAGCGCCGCTTTAGGATATTAAAAAGCTCCGCTTACACGGAGCACTCCGAAGGACGGCTTTGCCGTCAAAGAATATTGTGGAATAAAATATATGATCACGAAAAATGAACTGAAAAAACTGCTGAAGGCTGGCGAGAACTATCGGGTTGAGCGGACAGTTTCCACGACCAACACGGACAAATTCTGCCAAGCAATCTGTGCTTTTTCGAACGATCTGCCTAACAGTGGCTTGCCGGGATATCTTTTGATTGGCGTTTCAGATGATGGCACGCTCTCGGGGCTCAAAGTTTCAGATGAATTGCTTATAAGTTTTTCCTCCATCAGAAGCGACGGCAACATCCTGCCCCTTCCGATGATGTCTGTGGAAAGATATTCATTCCCAAAAGGCGATGTCATTGTCGTTGAGGTAAAGCCTTCGATGTTTCCGCCGCTACGCTACCGAGGCCGTGTCTGGATTCGCATAGGCCCACGCAAAGACATTGCAAGCGAAGCCGAAGAGCGCCTGCTTGTGGAAAGGCGCACTGCCGCAATAACGACATTCGACACAATGCCATGCACCGGAATGCGCGATGATGACTTGGACATGGAACTTTTCTCCTCCAAATATCTGAAGCGGGCGATTCCGGATCTGGTTCTCAAGGAAGACAAGCGATCCATCCCAGAACAGATGGCGGCGTTGCGGCTTTTTAATATGGATCGCCTATGTCCGACATACGCGGGACTACTTCTGTTCGGGAAAAATCCAAAACATAGTCTCCACGGTGCCTATGTCCAGTATGTCCGCTTTGGCGGAACTACGAACGGCTCCCCAATATTGAACGAGCTTCGTTTCGAGGAGAACATACTCTCCCTGATCCCCCGGCTTGACGATTTTCTGGATGCCGCGGTCATTCAGAGATGGCCGGTTCCAGTTTCAACGCTTCAGGAAAAAATGGTCTACAATTATCCACGCTGGGCGATTCGGGAACTGATGATGAACGCGATTATGCACAGGGATTACCAGTCGAACGCGCCGATTCGACTATACCAGTATGCGGATCGGATTGAAATCATGAATCCAGGCGGACTTTATGGGAATGCCAGGCCTGAGAATTTCCCGACTGTCAACGACTACCGAAACCCGGTGATCGCCGAGGCCATGAAGGTGATGGACTATGTGAACATGTTTAGCCGCGGTGTCGGACGAGTCCAGGAAGTCCTTCGCGAAAATGGGAATGCAGAAGCCGTTTTCGAGCTGGATAAGATCACAGTCTTCAATGTTGTAGTAAGGGAAAATTCCGAGCATGCCGCCATATCAGCAAGGAAAAAAGAGGAAGAGGCGTCCGCCGCTGAAACTACCCAGAAAACTACCCAGAAAACTACCCAGAAAACTACCCAGAAAACAGGACATAGGATACTGCATGCACTGCATGCGTCACCTGAGATGTCCATGCGCCAGCTT
>DYRX01000215.1 GCA_020718525.1 Victivallis vadensis | reverse complement strand
GTAATTATCTAATAATAAGACTATTATGCCTTAAGTTGATAGCTATGGGGTGCCCCCCGTCGTCCGGTCCGCCTACAAATTCGCGGAGTAGGGCGAAGTCGGTACCGTCGGTGTCGATTTTGAAGATAGTGCCGAGGTCGGCGTCGCCACCCCACCTGGTCATGCCGTAGAGGGAGGCACCGTCGAGGGTCAGATTGCCCCAGGGTTGGCTTCCGTCGCTAGCTCCGCCGGCGAACTCGTGAAGCAGGGAGTATCCACTGCCGTCGGTGCCGATCTTAAAGATGGTGCCGTTGTTGCTGTCGCCACCGTTGCGGGTCATGCCGTAGAGGGTGGAGCCGTCGAGGGTCAGCGAGTTGCGAGGTTCGCTACCATCATTCTCACCGCCTGCGAACTCGTGGAGCAGGGTGAATTTGCCCCCGTTGGTGTCGACTTTGAAGATGGTGCCACGGTCGCTGTCACCGCCATACTGGGTCATGCCGTAGAGGGTGGAGCCGTCGAGGGTCAGCGAGCCGAGTGGATATTGCCCGTCGTAGGTATCGCCTTCGAACTCGTGGAGCAGGGTGAAGCCGCTACCGTCGGAATTCATCTTGAAGATGGTGCCACGGTCGGTGTCACCGCCATACTGGGTCATGCCGTAGAGGGTGTCGCCATCCTCGACGAGCTGGGTGAAATGGGGATTCGCCCCATCGCCGGCTCCGCCTGCGAACTCATGTAGCAGTTGGTAGCCTTTCGCCTGAAATGTTCCTGCAATCATTCCTGCCGACAATACGACTCCCTAAAGAACTTTTTTCATTTTCGAGTCCTTTCCTTTTCGACCTTTTTACATTTGTTCTCTCAAACGACTGTGAAAACGGCCTTTTTTTCCGCCGTTTCGGACGAAAAATAAAATTCCGACTTTATCCTAAACTATACCCCCTCTCCCCCTTTCAGAATTTTTTGATTCAGTGCAGGTATTTTTAACCGGCACTTCCCCCTGTATTCTTTCGTAAATGTATGCTCCCCAAAATGACATTTCAAGGATTTTGGCGAAGATTTCTCGATATTTCCCATTTAATAGAAAATAAGCTTTATGAGGAGATGTTCTGGCGTTGAACAAGACGAACAAAGGCAGGGGACTTGTGTAAAGCATTTGAAAAAGAATCTTCGAGCATCCATATTGGAACCCGGTATTTGTAGTCTCAGACAAGAATCTGTTTCAAAATTAAAGCGGAGAAGTCTCATGGGTAAAGTGGAAGGTGTCTCGAAGGTGATGATCATCGGGTCGGGTCCGATCATCATCGGTCAGGCGTGCGAATTCGACTATTCTGGCACGCAGGCATGCAAGGCATTGAGATCTCTGGGATACAAGATAGTGCTCGCCAATTCGAATCCTGCGACGATAATGACCGATCCGGGCATGGCGGATGTAACATATATCGAGCCGCTCAATCTCAAACGGATGACTCAGATCATAGAGAAGGAGCGTCCGGATGCGCTTCTGCCGAACCTTGGAGGGCAGTCGGCTCTCAACCTCGCTTCGGAGCTGGCAAAGGCCGGCGTCCTTGAAAAATACGGAGTGAAGATAATCGGCGTCAACATAGATGCCATCGAGCGCGGGGAAGACAGAATAATCTTCAAGGAGACGATGAAGAGGCTGGGCATTGACATGCCGCAGAGCGATCCGGCATATTCAGTGGAAGAGGCGGAGAAGATAGCCGGGAGGCTGGGATACCCAGTCGTGGTGCGTCCCGCCTACACAATGGGCGGAACAGGTGGTGGACTTGTCTACAACATCGAAGAACTTAGGACAGTTGCTTCGCGCGGCATTTCTGCAAGCCTTGTGGGGCAGATACTCATCGAGGAATCTGTTCTTGGATGGGAGGAGCTTGAACTCGAGGTTGTAAGGGATTCCAAGGGGAACAAGATTACGGTATGCTTCATAGAGAACGTGGATGCCATGGGCGTACACACTGGCGATTCATACTGCACGGCTCCGATGCTCACGATTAGCGGGGAACTCCAGAAAAAATTGCAGAAGTATTCCTACGACATTGTAGATGCCATCGAGGTGATCGGCGGAACAAACGTCCAGTTCGCCCATAATCCGAAGGACGGAAGGGTCGTTGTGATCGAGATCAATCCGCGGACTTCGCGATCCTCTGCTCTTGCCTCGAAGGCGACCGGCTTCCCGATCGCCCAAGTTTCGGCCAAGCTCGCAGGCGGACTAGATCTCAAGGACATCCCCTACTGGCGCGACGGCACATTGGATAAATACAGTCCGTCCGGCGACTATGTGGTTGTCAAGTTCTCACGCTGGGCTTTTGAGAAATTCAAGGGAGTTCAGGACAAGCTTGGCACCCAGATGCGCGCTGTCGGCGAAGTCATGAGCATAGGCAAGAACTACAAGGAAGCCTTTCAGAAGGCGATAAGATCGCTTGAGAACGGCAGGCACGGACTTGGCTTTGCAAAGGACTTCAACAGCAAGTCGCTGAAGGAGCTTCTGGGGATGCTTTCGGAGCCTTCGAGCGAGCGGCAATGGATAATGTATGAAGCCATAAGGAAAGGTGCGACGACGGAGGAGCTCCACAGGCTGACACATATAAAGGCTTTCTTCATCGGTCAAATGAGGGAGCTGGTTGAGCTCGAGGAAGAGCTATTGAAGCATAAAGGGAAGAAAGTGCCGGACAAACTGCTTCTCCAAGCCAAAAAGGACGGTTTTGCCGACAAATATCTTTCAAAGATACTTTGTATTCCGGAGAAGGATATCCGGGAGCAGCGGACATTGCAGGGGATCGTCGAGGGCTGGCATGCAGTTCCAGTCAGCGGGGTTGAAAATGCGGCATACTACTACTCCTCCTACAATGCGGAGGACAGCGTATCTGTTTCAGACAGGAAAAAGGTCATGATACTTGGCGGCGGCCCCAACCGCATCGGCCAGGGCATCGAGTTTGACTACTGCTGTGTGCATGCCGCGATCTCTCTGCGCGAGCAAGGCTACGAGACCATAATGGTGAACTGCAATCCGGAGACTGTCTCCACCGACTACGACACAAGCGACAAGCTCTATTTCGAACCGCTGACTGCCGAGGATGTCCTTAGCATATATGCGAAGGAGAAGCCAGTCGGAGTGATAGTCCAGTTTGGCGGTCAGACACCGCTGAACCTTGCAGGAGATCTTGCCGAAGCCGGAGTCCCAATACTCGGAACCAGCGTCGAAACAATATCCATAGCCGAGGACCGCGACCTTTTCCGCAAGATGATGGAAAAGATGAAGATCCCCATGCCGGAATCCGGTATGGCAGTTGACATCAGCGAAGCCCTAGCCGTCGCAAGGAAGATCGGATATCCGCTCATGCTGCGTCCTTCCTTCGTGCTAGGTGGCCGTGGCATGGAGGTCGTCTATGACGAAGATATGCTGAGGCACTACGTTGCCGCCGCAGTCAATGTCACGCCTGAGCGTCCGCTCCTGATAGACAGATTTCTGGTGGATGCCCTGGAATGCGAGGCGGATGCACTTGCCGACGGCAAGGAGGCATTCGTCCCCGCCGTCATGGAGCACATCGAGCTGGCGGGGATACATTCGGGCGATTCTGCATGCGTAATCCCTCCTGTTTCAATATCCGGAAAACATCTGGAGACAATCAACGAATACACCAGACGGATCGCCTGCGAATTGAATGTAGTTGGACTGATGAACATGCAGTATGCCATAGCCGACGACAAGGTCTATGTGCTTGAAGCCAATCCGCGTGCCTCGAGGACGGTTCCGCTAGTATCGAAGATCTGCAACATACAGATGGCGAAAATTGCGACAGAACTCATGCTGGGGAAAAAGCTCTCCGAAACCGGTGTCAGGCATAAAAAGATTACACACTACGGAGTAAAGGAGTCGGTATTCCCGTTCAACATGTTCCCTGAAGTCGATCCTGTTCTTGGACCTGAGATGCGCTCGACAGGCGAGGTGCTCGGCATGGCTGATTCCTTCGGGACAGCCTTCTACAAGGCGCAGGAAGCCACGCAGTCGGAACTCCCGACTTCCGGCACCGTGCTGATGAGCCTCGTATCCAAGGAGCCGCTGGTCGCCGCCATCGCCAGGGAGTTTGTCCAGCTCGGATTCAAAATACTCGCCACAGGCGGCACGCACGATTTCCTCAAGAAGCATGATGTGCCCTCCGAGGAGATACTCAAACTCCGGGAGGGGCGTCCCAACATACTTGACGCCATCGCCAACAGGAAGATCAGTCTCATAATCAACACTCCTGCGGGCAGGTTCAGCAAGGACGACGACTCCTATATCCGCAAGTCGGCAATCAAATATAAGATCCCTTATTTCACCACGCTGGCCGCGGCGAGCGCCACGGTCAAGGGGATTGCCGCCACGCAGAAAAGCAGGGGCGGAGTCAAATCGCTTCAGGAATATCACGCCGATATAAAATAACGGAGGTTTCAAATGGGTGGCTTCTTCGGAGTTGCAGCAAAAGGCGACTGCATGACGGATCTCTTTTACGGGACCGACTACCATTCGCATCTCGGGACGATGCGCGGCGGTCTTGTCGTCCATGACGGAAAGATTTTCACGCGATTCATACATGACATAAGCAACAGCCAGTTCAGATCCAAGTTCGAACACGACATAATAAAGATGCAGGGAAACAGAGGGATCGGAGTGATCAGCGACAACGAGGATCAGCCGCTCATCATAGGATCTCATCTCGGCGATTACGCCCTGGTCACCGTCGGCGCCATTAGAAACATTGATGCCATCAAGAGGGAGGCGTTCAAAAAGCGCACCACCCATTTTTCCGAAATGAGCCATGGCGAGGTGAACCCCACAGAACTGATTGCCACACTGATAAATCAGGAGGCCTCCTTCGAGGAGGGCATACGCAGGGCGCAGAAGAGCATAGAGGGTTCGTGCTCTATGCTTCTTCTTACTAAAAAGGGAATTTATGCCGCCCGGGACTGGCACGGCAGAACACCGGTGGTCATAGGAAAAAAAGATGCTTCCCATGCCGTGACAATGGAGACTTGCGCATTCCCAAATCTCGATTACGAGCACGTAAGGGATCTCGGCCCCGGAGAAATAGTCCTAATGACCGAGGATGGCATAGAACAAAAGGCGGGAGCGGATGGAACGCTGAGAATATGCTCCTTCCTCTGGATATATTACGGATATCCGGCATCAACTTATGAGGGCATCAATGTCGAGGAATCCCGCTACAAATGCGGTGCGGCCTTGGCGGACAGGGACAATGTCACAGCGGATCTCGTTGCAGGCATACCGGATTCGGGCACAGGACATGCGATCGGCTACGCAAACAGGGCGAAAATACCCTACGAGCGCCCCTTCGTGAAATACACGCCGACCTGGCCACGCAGTTTCATGCCGCAGAATCAGGCGGTCAGAGATCTCGTCGCCAGAATGAAGCTTATCCCCATCAGAGAGATGATCAGAGGCAGACGACTTCTTTTCTGCGAAGATTCCATAGTGCGGGGCACACAGCTGAAAGACACGATAAGGAGACTTTTCGAATATGGAGCTGAAGAGGTCCACATGAGACCCGCATGCCCCCCATTGCTCCACGGATGCCGCTTCCTCAACTTCTCACGATCGAAATCGGAGCTTGACCTCGCTGGAAGACGGGCTGTGAAGACGCTTGAAGGCGATGAGAGCAGGAACTTGGACAAGTATGCCGATCCCTCTTCGAAATGCCATGCCGCAATGGTCGAGTTCGTGCGCGAAGAACTTGGGCTGACAACCCTTAGCTACCAGCGTCTGGACGATCTTACAAAGGCAATCGGACTGCCGAAATGCAATCTCTGCACCTACTGCTGGGACGGAGAAGGATAATCGCTGTATCTTATTTATAATCAATAGCCTTCACAGCCCAACGGAGCTTTGCACACGTAGACCTCGGATTCGCCCTGCGCTCCTCCGCCGAACTCCGGATAGGATCAGGCGCTATTTCAGTGTAGATTCCATTTCGGCATCCTTCCTGGAAAGATTTCTTCACGCGGCGATCCTCTCCGGAATGAAATGTTATTATTGCAATTCGTCCTCCCTCCTTGAGACAGCCTGGCAGAAGGTTGAGGAACTGCTCAAGCACGGTCAATTCGTCATTGACCGCAATGCGGAGCGCCTGGAATGTCCGCTGCAATGATTTTTTAATCTCTTCACGCCGGCTTTGCCTTGGAAGATTCTGCAATGCCGTGCCGATAAGATCCCTCAATTGCGTTGTCGAATCAATCTGATGCCTCTTTTGAAATATCGCCCTTGCAAGTGTGCCGGCCCGGGGCTCGTCGGCGTTCAGGACCAGTAGTTCGGTCAATTCCTCTTCCGAAAGCGATTTCAGAAGCTCAGAGGCCGGCCGTCCCTTTTGAGGATTGAGGCGAAGATCCAGTGGAGCATTCGTCTTGAAAGAAAATCCGCGTGCCGGATTGTCCAACTGCATCGAGGAGACACCAAGATCGGCAAGCACAAAGTCAAATGCCCCGCCAGCTTCCGGCAAAAGCTGTGGCAGACCTGCGAAGTTCATTCTCCTGACAAAGAGGACATCCTCAGAAAAACCGAGTCCACGCAGACGGGCTTCTGTCTTGGGAAGTTCCAATGGATCCACGTCTATTCCGATGAGGCGTCCTCCGGGTGCAATAAGTTTCAGCAGTTCCTCGGCATGTCCGCCAAATCCAAGAGTGGCGTCGAGTCCCAGCATTCCAGGCTTAGGCGCGAGAACTTCAAGGACTTCCTTGACAAGAATGGGGCGATGCATTCCAGCAGGAGTCTGACCGCGGTCCATTACTTTCTTCACTTCGTCCGAATAGATCTCCGGGTTCAGCTCCTTGTATTTCTCCTCGAAGCGCCGGGGATGAGTCCCCCGGTATCTCACCCTGCGCACCTTAATTGCACTTTCGTCTGCCATTTAATTCCACCGTCATCTTTTTTCAATTCCATCGCCTCTACCATCACAAGCGGAACGGGAACGCAGAATGTCTTGTTGGTCGGGCGTTATATTTTCTGAAGCTTCACTTTATATCCCATAAGCTCCTTTTCATCTGACAATATACATGCTATCGCATTGTAATACCTGAAAAAATGGATGTTTTTTTTATTTCTGCTCTGTTTTTCCGTTCCTGCGCCGACGAACTCGACCATGACAGCGGGACGCTAAGCTGCTGGTACCGTCGGGCACTGGCGGCAAATGCGCTCTGGGATGAAATGGTCAGGGATGCTCTCAATGAACCGGGCCATCCTGGGACAAATCTCCGCAAGGAACGGCTTGTCCGTGAAATATTAGCGGACAGGTGCAGCGTTTCCTGGATCAGGCGGATCTCCAGCCTCACCGCATCGAATACTGGCTTAATCCGAAAATAGGAGATCAGGCCGAATATAAGCGGCATGGCACGCTTTCCCTGATTCCATCTTTTGAGGAGAAGTATACGGGAATGCGATTCCTGCATAGAAAAGGGATGCCATGATGGCGTGTTTCCTAAATAACGA
>DYRX01000214.1 GCA_020718525.1 Victivallis vadensis | reverse complement strand
TTACAATGCCGCTCTCGATTGTGACGTGCTTAGCGGAACATATGTATATCGCCCAAGTGTCAGATGATGTGTCCGAGCTTTTTCTTTTTGGTGCTCAGGTACTTGCAGTTGTGCTCCTGAGGCTCGATCCGGATTGGAACGCGTCCAGCGACTTTGAAGCCGTATCCTTTGACTCCAACGATTTTCTGTGGATTGTTCGTAAGAAGCCTGATGCTCTTGACCTTGAGATCCGATATGATCTGGGCGCCGACTCCATACTCTCTCAGGTCTGGTTTGAAACCAAGTATCTCATTGGCTTCGACAGTGTCATGTCCTTCGTCCTGAAGACGATACGCATGGATTTTGTTGAGCAGTCCGATTCCCCGGCCTTCCTGCCGCATATATACGATGATTCCTGCGCCGTCTTCGACAATCATCCTCATGGCAGTGTCGAGCTGATCTCCGCAGTCGCATCTCATCGAGCCAAAGACGTCTCCGGTAAGGCATTCGCTGTGGACTCTGACGAGCACATTCTCCTTGTGTTCGACATTTCCATACACAAGGGCGAGATGCTCCGTTCCATCGAGTATGCTCTTGTATAGGCGGAGCGCGAAAAGACCGTGTCTGGTCGGAAGCCTGGTGCTCTGCTCTAGCGAGATGAGCGTCTCCTTTTTCCTGCGGTATTCAATCAGCTTGGCAATGGAGCAGATCTTCAGGGAATGCTTTTTGCAGAACTTGAGCAGTTCCGGCAGTCTTGCCATCGAGCCGTCGTCGTTCATGATCTCGCAGATGACGGCGGCAGGATAGAGTCCCGCGAGTCTCGCAAGATCAATGCCCGCTTCGGTGTGTCCCGCCCTTTGGAGCACTCCTCCGGGCTTGGAGACAAGAGGGAAAATGTGTCCAGGCACCGTGAGATTGTCCCTGGAGGACGCCGGGTCTATGAGGACGGAAATTGTTTTTGCCCTGTCAAATGCGGAAATGCCTGTGCTCACACCATTTTTCGCATCAACGCTGACTGTGAACGCGGTTCTAAACGCGTCGTTTGCTTCGCACATGGAATCAAGAGAGAGCTCCTTTGCGCGCTCCAGGGTGATCGGGACGCAGACAAGTCCACGCGCATGCTTAGCCATGAAGTTGACGGCCTGAGGAGTTGCGTGGGCGGCGGCTAGGACCAAGTCGCCCTCGTTCTCCCTGTTCTCATCATCGGTTATCACCACCATCTCGCCGCGGCGCAATGCTGTCGTCACGGACTCGACGGAATCGAAAAGAGTTCTCATCAGACAATCAGTTTTTCTGTGGCGGCGTCGAAGATGTGAGTTTTGGACATGAGGACTGCGAGAGACACTTCCTCGCCGACAGCGACTTTTCTGTGCGCGTCAACTCTGGAAATGAAGGACTGGTTTCCTGTGTTAAGATAGAGATATGTTTCCGCGCCCATAGGCTCGATGACCTCGACCTTGGCGAGAATCTTCTGCTGTTCCGAAACTGGTCTGCTTTCAGCCTCAGGCGACCCGATGTCCTCGGGCCTTGCACCGAAAATGACTTCTTTTCCGATGAAGGGCTCAGTCTTTTCCCTCCACTTGTCCGGGATTTGAAGCTTCAAGACAGGATCTACCAGGTAAATTGACTGGTTTATAGATTCCAGCCTTCCTTTGAAGAAGTTCATCGGAGGAGTGCCGATAAAGCCCGCCACAAAGAGATTTGCAGGCGAATCATAGATGTTGAGCGGGGTGTCAACCTGCTGGACAAGTCCGTCCTTCATGACAACGATTCTGTCTGCCATTGTCATAGCTTCTATCTGATCGTGGGTCACATAGATCATGGTTGTTTCAAGTCTTGTGTGGAGCTTGCTGATTTCGGTTCTCATCTGGACGCGCATCTTCGCGTCGAGGTTGCTGAGCGGCTCGTCGAAGAGGAAAGCTTCAGGCTTGCGGACGATGGCTCTTCCGACTGCGACCCTCTGGCGCTGACCGCCTGAAAGCGCCTTAGGCTTTCTTTGGAGGAGAGCTTTGATTCCGAGAATGTCGGCGGCTTCCTGCACACGCTTGTCAATGTCGGACTTTTTGAATTTCCTGAGTTTGAGTCCGAACGCCATGTTTTCGTAGACGGACATGTGGGGATAGAGCGCATAGTTCTGGAATACCATGGCGATGTCGCGGTCTTTGGGCGGCACGTCATTGACGACCCGCTTTCCGATAGAGATAGTTCCTTTGCTTATCTCTTCGAGACCGGCGACCATTCGGAGTGTCGTTGACTTTCCACAGCCTGAAGGACCGACCAGAACAAGGAACTCCCTGTCTTTTATATACAGGCTGACATTGTTCACGGCCATGACATTGCCGGGATAGATTTTGTACACTTCCTTGATCGTTACATCAGCCATTTTGACACCTTCCTTTGAAATATTTATTTAGTTCATTCCAGCAACGCTGTTCGTCCCGCAGTCCTTGCCTCTTCGTGCTTGCCGCCGGAATAGCCTCGTTTCGTTCAAGCACGAGCTCATCGTCAGTGAACACGAACACAAAGAAAGATTAAAACTACCACAATCGGGGAAAAAATCAACCCGAATTTCGACTCATTTTTTGCCTTGGGCGCTGTTCCTTGGCGCTACGATCTCGGACATGAGAGTCTTGAAGCCTTTTCCTTTTTTCAGATCGGAGGAGACTTGTGCTATCGGATCGAGTGGTTTTTCCTTGGGAGGAGGATTCAATTCGAAGACAAAAATCATTCTTCCCGCCCCGATGCTGTCGCGATCCTTCAGAGCCCTTATTGAATTCGCCTCGATGCGGCGCCCATTCAGAAACGTCCCATTTGATGCGCCGAGGTCTATAAGCATGTGTCTGCCGTCCTCGTCAGCCTCGATTCCGAAGTGCTCCCGGCTGATCATGGAATCTTCAAGTATCTGGAAATCAACATGTTCCTCGCGCCCAAAGACAGACATTTTACCGGCTGGAATCTCAAAATAGCGTTTCTCCCCGTTCTCGACTATGGAAATGTAAGACATTCAAATCCCCCTTCTATTCCTGGTCTTCCTGCGCTTTCCTGCTGTAGAATCTCTTCGTCACAGCCCTGGCGTAGTACGGATATCTCCCGGATAATGTACCCGCATTCTCCGGAATGTAAAGCCATCTTTTGTACATCCAAAGGTATTGCTCAGGATAAAGCCTGACATATTTTTCGTTGATGGAGACGATATCCTGGATGAGTTCCTCGTCGCTCGCGTATTCAGATGCCTTTCTGGGCAGTTCTTCGGTAAATATCCTGTATTTGTTTCCGACCCTGACACAGCAGCCTGTGGCGACCCTGACATCAAGCTTTCTAGCGAAGAGGGCCGGCATTCTGCTTGTCGCAACAGGAAGTCCGAAAAAGTTCACAAAGACGCCTCCGTCCCTTGCCCTGGTGTTCTGATCAATCAGGGTCGCAAGACAGTAGCCGCTTTTCAGCGCCTTGATCATGGATTTCACCGCTCCCCGGTCTCCTATGACCATGTTTCCTCCGGAACTTCTCGAATCAAGAATTATTTTGTCCAAGTATGGATTCATCTGGGGATTGACGACGACGGCGAACGGCATTCCTGAACTTTTCCGGATTTGAAATCCTGCAAGCTCCCAATTCCCAAGATGGGGAGCGACCCATACCACTCCGTTCCCGTCTATTCGCTCCTTTCTTGTGAGAGCCGCGCCGGAATCGCTGTCCAGCATCAGAGAAAAGAGCTTGTCAAGGCGTTTCGAGAACCAGACCAGCTCAAGAACTGCAAGAACGGTGTTCTTCGTGTTTTCGAATGTGATCCTGCGAATTTCGCATTCTTCCATGTTGGGGAATGCAACTCGCAAATTGGCGCGTATCAGGCGTCTGAAAACCGGGACACAGAAAAGGACAAAGCCCGCGATCGAGGCGAAAAGTCGAATCACCGGAAGCGGCGCGATTCTTATGGCGGCACAAGCGGCGAGCACCCCGGCATATTCCGCCAGAAACCTGCATCTTTTCAGGATTCCGATCTGTCTCTTCACTTCTTTTCCGTAGGATTTCCGCCGAGAACGCTGGCTCCGCCAAGACTTGCTGGACTGGCATGCTCCAAGTCCGTCCAAAGTGTCCCCTGTCCGGAGTGGATAATTTTTATCGAAATCGCCGGATTGAGGCCTTCCGCAAAGTTCATCCAGGCATAGCTCTCGGGATCTCCCACAGCCTTGGTCTTCATCTGGAAGCCTTTGGCCTTTTCTCCCTCGACCATTGAAGTTACAAGCCCCTTGGTTTCGCCGATTTTCCTTGTCATATCTGCTCTTACTGCGGCGGTGTCCTTGGCAATGTCCGCGACCTTTTTCCCAGTCTGCGCATTGATCGAGGCGACATCGCTCTCCTTTTGCGCGGCAATTTCTGCAACGATCTTTTCGGTCTCCTGCATGACTTCCTGCCTGCGCTGGTCAATCATTGATTCCTGCGTATTGAGTTCGGCACGCTTTTTGGCGGTCTCCTGCTTCTGAATGTTCGTCAAATTACGTTCTACCGCCACGCTCGCCATCTGAATCGGGGTCAAGATGTCGTTGGGGACATCAACATGCCTGATCAGGGAATTGTGAATTGTGATGTCCTTCTTTCCGAGCACCTCTGAAAGGGTCTCCCTCAATTCGTCCTGGAATTTCTCCCTGCCTTCGCCGACAATGAAGTCTTGCGCCTTGTAGGAGGAGCCCTTGAGGCGGGAAATCGAAAGGATCTGCGGCATTATGATCTTGTCAACAACGGCTGGCAGATCGCCGTAGCGCAAGTAGACTTCTGAAACCTTTTCCGGCAGTATCTCGAATTCCAGCGTCATGTCGAGACGAATCTCGAAGCCGTCCCTCGATGGAAATTCGACGAACTGCGAAAGGCTGAGGGTTGTGATCGAGCCGTCCTTGACTATTGGCGCAGGAATGCTTGCCTTCTGCTCCTTCGCCTGAGCGCTCGCGGTCTTTTTTCTGGAGCCCGCCCCGGAGGTCCTTGACATGGATGATGAATCCATATTGGTCTGGCTGATTTCCTGCTGAATGTAGGACTCGCGCTTGCGCTTCTGCTCCTGGAGCATATTTGTCTGGAGCTCCTCCATCGCCTGATTCTGCATGTCCATCTGTCCTTTGGTTATCACCTTGCCGCCCTCCTCCCCAAGTATCGAAACCTGGTTGAGACCGACCTCGATCACATCAACCTTGAACGCATTGCTGTTGAGGTAGTAGAGCCCAGGCTGAAGAATGTCCTCCCTTACACCTTTCTGCTTGTCGCCTGCAAATGCGCCTTCGGGAGCCTTTTCGCCCGAGAGGGACGTGATCACGCCGACATATCCGATCGGGATGCTGACAGCGTCCAGCAGATCCACCTTGTATCCGACTGGATTGAGCCTGTAGAGCCCGGGACCCAGCACCCTGCGCCATACCCCCTTCTGACCCTTTTCCGCAAGAAACTCTCCTGGAGGAAGCTCCGTCCCCACCTTGGACGTCACAATTCCCACCTTGCCTGCGGGAACTTTCACGGCGGGAACAATTTTCCACTCGTAAAAAACCGGGTTTCTGAAATAACGCCCCTCGGCAAGGGGATCTTCCAGGACACCCTTTTCGCCGGCCTTGGCAAGTATCTGGCCCGACGAAAGATCCTTGCCCTCTTTGGCTGTTATTATCGCCATGTGTTCGGCAGGCACATAAAACCTGCAGAAAATCCAAAGCCATGAAAAATATGACAGAAAGGCAAGCAGAACAATAAAAACTATCGCGGAGCCCAATGTGAATCCGTTTCTCATCTCAGTCCCTCCTCTTTCTTGCTTTTCTCGGGCAATGGCAGTCCAAAAGATCTGCTTGAATCGTTCGCCAGTATGCTTTCGAGCCTCGGGGCGATTTTCTGGTAGAGCATGTATCGCGCATAGGTGTCGCCGCCGCCGAACGCTCCAATCTTGGCGGACAGAACTGCCGTCTCAGCCTCGTTCATCTTTTTGATGACATCCCGTTCCGCCTCAGCTGCAAGCAGTTCCGCCTTCATCTTCGCCTCCGTGGCCTGAAGATCTATTTTAGCCACATCCAATTCACGATTCGCGGCAAGCAGGCCCACGGACTGGTTCTGCCTCGCCGCGATTTCAGCTCTAAGCCGCTCTGTTTCCGCCTTGACTTTTCTGCTGTTCTGCTCGGCAAGCATCTCCTGCCTGACCAGCTCCGCGCTCGATTTCGCCTGGCCGATCTGCTGTTCGAACTTCCTCGCATCCTGAACTGCAAGCTCGCGTTCTCTTATGACCATAGCAATCTCCTCAGGCGGAATGATGTTCCTGATCAGAACCGAATTGACTGACACGCCCCAGGGAGAGGAATTTTTCCTCAGATGCTCTTCGAGGCTGTTCTGGAATTGCTGTCTCGTTTCTCCGACGATGAAATCCACTGCCTTCTTCTTGCTTCCCTCGATCCTGCTGAAGCCGCGCATCCTCGGAAGTATGATTTTGTTGATGATGTCCTCAAGATCTCCAACCTGCTGGGTCAGTATCGCCGCCTTTTCCCTCGATATGTTGAACTCGAGGGTCCCCTCTATCCGTATCGGAAATCCGTCCTGGGAAAGAAAGAGTATCGCGTCGTCTCCGCCAACCTCGAAGCGCTGGCTCTGCAGATTCACCTCCACAATCCCGAACATGTAGGGGTTCAAATAGTAGGTTCCGGGATCCAGAACCTCCGGCATCACTCCCTTGATGCCTTTGCCGACAAGATAGGTGTTCCTCTCATTCTTAGGAAGATCCGAATTCAAAATGTCGTTGCCGACCAGCGACGTGACAACCCCGACATAGCCTGGCCTGATCTGAACCGCATCAAGAATTATGACGTCGAATGCATAGGGGTTTATCCTGTATTTGCCGGGGGAAAGGACATCGGGCATTATCCCTTTGCAGTCGTCTGTCGCTATGATTTTTCCGTCAGGCAAGTCACTGCCGTAGAGACGCACCTTGACTCCCATTTTTCCAGCCGGAATGTCAGTGACAGGATGTATGGACCAGTCCCATGTGTAGGGATTTCGGAAATAGCGTCCTTCAGGAAGGATTTCGAGCTGAATCCCTTTCGTCTCGGGGCTAGTCGCCAGTATTTCGCTCGGCGGAAGATCCTTTCCAGTCTTCTTGATGAGCACCGCAAACTGACCCGCCTCCGGCTCGATCCTCCACCAGTACCACACCCAGATCGGAAGGATGAAAATCAGAAGAAGCACAAATGCACTCGCACAGCCGCTCTTCCAAAGCATCCCGCCCCAGGAAAGACCGAATTTCGGCTCCGCAGACGCGGATCTCGGTCTGAATTTTGTTTCCCCGCCATCCATAAGCTCTTCCCCCTATGTTTTTTCTTTCACGCAACAACATTAATCACTCTCGGAAAATATCACGGAGACAGATAAAATCAAGCCGCATTGCCCCCGTATAATCCGGACTCAGACTTCCGCTACAGATTATCAAATGAAAATTGCCCCGCAATTCTCTGCGGTGTAGCGCAATCGCACTAAGGTGCATTTCCCGAAAGTTGAACATTATCTCACACGAAGACACAAAGCACACGAA
>DYRX01000520.1 GCA_020718525.1 Victivallis vadensis | reverse complement strand
TCTATAATGTTAATAATAAACGACTTATGTGGCTTAGGTTGACGCGTATGCCCCTTGGGACTCCAACTGATGGTTAAGCATATTTATAACCCTGGATATCAGGATTAAAAGGCAGTTCGCCATTTTGACATCATCCCCTGACTCCAGCCATTCAGCGAAGTTCTTTTTTTGGGTCAGGATATGAACACAGCTGTCATGGACAATATCCTCGGCGTATTCCGGCTTGTCGAGGCGAATTGCGTAAACTCTACGCGCTTCCGGGGATTGCTTGATCCATGGCACCTGTTTTTGCAGTAACAGCCAGTTTATAAAATCCCCGGACAACTCGACCAGACTCGCCCTTGCCAATCAGTAAGCTGCATTTCCGTCTGTCTTGAAGTTTTGCGCCGTGCCGATCCTTCAACATTATTTGCACAGCCGGATCTCGCCGCCTGGGTCATCTGGGCATACTGTCGTCCGCCCGGATCGTTCCGGAGATTGAGAAAACGCCGGCAGAAATCCTGAGTGCCCAACTGGACAATATTCGCCAAGACCCAGGAGTCAAGATAGAAATAACCACTCGCGCCCTCGAACATAAATTGCTCCTCTTTTTAATCGTTATTGTCTTTCGATAATGTCATGCGGGGGCACACTCTCGCTATTGACTAAGCATTTTCCTTTCGAGCGAATGCTCAGACCTTCCCCTCAATATATCCTTTGTTCCGACTTTTGTAAGTGCTGAAATAATTTTCAATACCTCATTATTTTCGATTCATCTTGCCGGGCTTGTTCTCCTTCCGATGAAGGGATCTGCGGGATTCAAAATTTCCGGCTCGATTCCGTATGCGTCACGGAAAGCATGTCCGCGCATTTTTTTTGTCCCCCATTTGATTTCAAACGCACGCATCTTGCCGTCCCGGCGGACCAGCAGATCTATTTCCGCCTGCGACTTGGAGCGCCAGAAGAACATTTCAGAATCATGTCCCGCGACCAAGTTCCATTTTGCCGCCTCGGCAATCACCCAGTTTTCCCATAGACGGCCTATGTCAGGCCTCGTCTCGGATAGCGTGAAATCGCCGACAAGGGCGTTTCTTATTCCTGTATCCCAAAAGAATATCTTTCTGCTTTTGGAAATCTCCTTTCTCGGATTGCCTGAATAGGCGGGGAGCCTGAATATCACAAAGGTCTGTTCGAGCAGATCAAGATAACGCTCGACGGTGTGCCGCGCCATCTGCAGTTGAGTGTACAGTTCATTTACCGACACTTCGGAACCTGCCTGGTGCGCAAGGAGAGCGAGAAGGCGACGAAGCAATTCCGGGGTCTTGAGGAGCCCCGCCTGCAGGACATCTTTACAGAGATAGTCGGAACTCAGCTCCCTGAGCAGGGAAACCTTGTCCGACGAGAGGACTACCTCAGTCTTTTTTCCGCTATTCGTTCGATATACATAATGCCTCTATTTTTGTAATATCAATGTTACAATATATACGATGTTTATGTAATGTCAAGATTATAATTTCGGTCTCGGGATCGAATATTATTCCCATGCATCGATTCCGACCTGTCCCCCATAGCCCAA
>DYRX01000023.1 GCA_020718525.1 Victivallis vadensis | reverse complement strand
AAGCATTTATTTCGCATGGAAGAGCCGAGTAGTAGCCGGCTCCCCATTTCTGCTTTTTACCCTTGTTTTCGGAAACTACCTGAAAAATCAGATTACCTGTCCAAGGCTTCGCCTCCTTGGAAACGCAAAGCTTGAATGCAAAAATATCACCTCGAAGCTCCCCGTCGCGCATTTCAATCCCAGTCGGTGGCGAATCAAGCTCAAGCCTGTAGATGTTTCCGTCCTTGGGCTTATAGCCTGGACATGGTATCGCGATTTCCTTCTCTTCTCCGGGCTTCAAGGAAATTAATTCAGGAACACGTTTGAAAGGAGTCCAGGACTTTCTTTTGATAAAAAGTCTGAAAGAGTCTGACGGCAATAGGTGCATGTAGATGAAGGCCTGCATGATCTCGTCGCAAGGCTGAAGCTCGACGCTGATTTCCTTCCCGTCCTTTGTCTTCCCCTTCGCAATCATCCTGATCTCATGAAATCCATTCTTGACTTTCTCCGGCACAAAGATTGTCATGCGCTGACTTTTAGTTCCGGGGGCAATTTTTCCGCCTTCTACGATGCAATCCTTTGGCCCCTGGGAGATGGAGACCTCTATTTCGGAGTCAAATCCGTCAAGCCGCATAACTGCGACAGAAAATGGGGTTGATATTCCAGATGACGCATTTATCACGGAAGGATAGGCGAAGATTTTGAAGGATGGCAGTGCTTCGCCGATTCTGAGAGCGTAGAAGTAGTCGCCGCCTCCTTTTCCCTGCGCATCTGAAATTTTTATGAAGAAGCGTCCGTCTGATGGAGATTCCAGGAGGCAGTATGAATCGGACTGATGGGTGTTCATCCCGACCTTTAGCCAGGACCAGTCGTCGTTCCAGGCAATCATCTTTTCGTCGGCATCAAAGACTTGAATGAGGGAGTCTAGCGGACTGTCAAGCCTTCTTGCAAAGACTTCGAGTGCAAGCTTCTCTCCCTTTTTCAAATCAACTCTGAAGCAGTCGGCATCGCCGGCCGAGCCAATTTTTCCTTCGACGAGGGTTCCCTTCGCAATCTTTTGGGCGTTGGAAATCTTTCCATTGTCCTCGTCCTCTTCAAGAACAGGCAGGGCGCAGTCGGGCTTTTTCGGCACACGATCAAGCTGTTCCGGAACTCTTTTCTCGGCTTTGATTCTATATACGAAGTCTTCTCTTCCCCTGTATATCGAGTCCCTTATTTGAAGCTGATATTCGGAATCGGACGGGGCGCAAAAGCTGAGAACCGGATCAGGATCAAAGTAGTTGTCGTCGGAAAAGGCGAGACATTTTCCGGATTTGTCATGGATGGATATAAAAGCCTGAAACCAGCCGGGGACAGCGTCTCCCAGGAAAGGATTTAGCTTTCGTGCGGAAACTGTGAAGAGAAAGCTTTCCCCTTTTCTTGCATTGAATTTCCATTGATCCGTCTCGCCGGGCATGATTGCGCCATTTAAGATTGAGGGGAACGTTTTAATTTCCGTCGCTGGAGACTCGCCTCTGGAATAGAAAGTTAGAGTTTGCTCTGGCAGTTCGCTGATCTCGAAGACAAGCGGGTTGCTTACACCGTTCTGTGAAATCAGCCGGAGCTCCCGCTGTCCGAGTAGGGCATTTTTTGCGACTTCGATTTCGAGCACTGCCATCTGTTCGATTGCAGGGCTTGCCTGGAGAGGATTCTGCTTTGAAAAGACCTCCTTGCAGAGGATCTGATATTCAAGAGGCGTCAGCGCCTTCACCATCTTGATCACTTCTTCCGGCGTCTTGTCAACATATATAAGTCTTTCTCCGGGAACGATTTTCAGCATGTTTTCAAACTGATTTTCAGGATTGCTGCTTTTTGTTTCGCCTGGAGCGCCTTGATTCTTGTTTTCAGTGCTTTGGCGTTTTTCGGCTTCATACTGCTTTTTCAGCTTTGTCAAGATCTCTTCGGAGCTTTTGACAATCGCCTTCAACGGATCCTTGCCTTCGTCAATGGCTTCGAGAAGCGGACGGATCTCATTCTTGAGATCGTTGTTCAAATTGTTGAGTGGTCTGGAGAAGGAGGCGCGGACAAGCTTGATTCCGTCGCCGGAAAAGTCGGCGTCTTTCACTCCTCTGAGGTTCATTCCGCCGATGACAATTGCGAGTTTTTCGCCCCTTCCGGCTCCGGCGGGGTATGCGTAGCCGATGCGGGGCTCCTGCTGGGCGAAAAGGGAACGGGCGGCGGAGAAGCAAAAGAAAAATCCCAAGGCGAAACCAAGCGCTTTTTTAGTGGAGCTTTGCATTGTCATCCCTTTCCTGCGGCCTTTCTGAGCCTGTCGTTGATTGCCAAACCAAGTCCATGCTGTGGCGCGTCGCCAGCAAATATGAAATCGAGATTCATCCGATCCAGCTTGCTCATCGAATCAAAAAGGCGGGCGGCGGCCTCCCTCATGTCTCCGGTTATGGAAAGCGTCTCGACCGCCAGAAATCCTTCTGGAACGTCAGCTCCATCAAAGGAAATAAAGGCGGATCTGCTTCTGATTTCAGGACTTATGACGCGATTATATTTAGCCAGCTCGAATTTAGTGGCGGTGGAATAGTGCTTCTTCAGAAGTCCCGGTGCAAGGATTTTTCCATTTCCATTATCCTCATGGATTTTGAATGAGATGCCTGCCGTTTCCGAAATTTCCTCGATTGGAAGCGAGCCCGGACGCAGAAGAACTGGCTCTGCCGGATTTTCAAATGACACTATTGACGATTCTATGCCGAACTGGCATTTTCCTCCGTCAAGAATAAAATCCGAGCCTGCGGCAATCTCAGGAGAGAGGTTTTCAACACAGGTCGGGCTGGTCATCGAAAAGATATTTGCGCTCGGGGCGGCGAGCGGAAATCCCGCTTTCCGAATGAGATCAAGTGCAATAGGATGCCTGGGCATGCGCAAGGCGACGGTGTCGAGACCGGAAGAGACTATCCCTGGAATAACCTTTGACTTTTTTAGCACGACAGTCAGGGGGCCCGGCCAATAGCGCCTGAGCAGACGCATGGCGGCGTCGGGGATTTCAATCGCCAGGCTTTGGATCTCTTGTATTGAAGCCACATGCACGATCAGCGGATCAAAATGCGGCCGTTTTTTCAGGTCGAAGATTTTCGCCGCCGAATCTGGCGAGAGGGCGTTTCCAGCCAAGCCATAGACAGTCTCCGTCGGCATGACTCCGATTCCCCCGTCACGAAGCTTTTCGGCGGCAGATTCGACTGTCCGAGAGTATTCCGATCCGTAGATCTTGGAAATCTCGTCTTTTTTGACAATCCATTCCGCCGCAGATAGGATCTCAGGGAGAATCTGAAAACCGTTTTCAGGCAGTTCGCCCATGTGTTTTTGCCCATGTCCGCTCAATAGATAGATTGCGTTTGCGCCTGCCGAGATGGCGGTGCCGATGTCCGAAGGATGGTCGCCAATCATGTAGGATGAGGAAATATCAATCCCGTGTTCCTTCGCCGCTTTCCGGAGGAAAAATGGGCTTGGCTTCCGGCAGACGCATCCGTCGTCTTTTCCGTGCGGGCAGACAAAGACCTGTTCGATTGATATTCCGCATTCGGAAAGGATTTCCAGGAGCTTTGCATTGACGTCGTCAACATTTTTTTTGGTGATAATATTCTGGGCGACACCGCTTTGGTTCGTCACGATGAAAAGCAGGTAATTGTTTGAAAGCATGCGAAGTGCGGGGACTGTTTCTGGAAAGAGACGGATCTCGTTTGGATTTCCGATATGGCCGCGATCTTCGATGATTGTCCCGTCGCGGTCGAGAAAGACGGCCTTCTTCTTTATTTCTGGGCTCATTTTTGAATTTCTACCAGGCTTCGACGGTATAGACGACGGCTTTTTCGGCGGCATCTCTGCATGCCTGCCTGAGTCCTAGCTTCCTCGTGGCTTCATGGTCTGCCATGACCTGGTAAGTTGCCGAGCCGAGGACTTGCCTTGTTCCGACGAGAGGCTTCTCCCTCCCTGGAATCAGCACTGAAAATTCGAATTTGACCTCCAATGTCCATTCCGAAGGTGTGTATCTTTGCTCCGCGTCGTAGCTGTCGTGTCCGACTGCGGTTGTCCTGACGTTTATAATTCTGCCGTAAAGTATGCAGTCTGCCTCTTGGAGTCCCTCCACTTTAAGAGACGCATCGAATTGGAACTGCTCGGAGAGGAGTTGCCTCATGTATGGTCCTGCCATCGGATCGAGCGCGTCGCTGGGGATTGGTGCGATCGCGATGCTTTTCACTTGGGGATGGGCGAGAGAACCCATGTGGTATCCGCAACCAGATTGGAAAAACAGGCCTGCCAGCAGTGCCAATAATGTCAGCGTTAAAACTCTCCGTCCTATTGTCATTTTCACTTGGCGTCCTTTTTCTCAATGCCGAGATCCTCTATCGGCAGAAGCCATTTTCCGTTGCTGTTTTCGGGGGCGACAAGAACGACCCTCTTTTCCACCGGCATTTTTTCAATCTTGTACTCCGGCTCGAGAGGCGGTTTGAACTCGCCAATCGTTGGAATGTACTGCTGATCCATTGAAGAGAGAAGACGCTCGGATCTGACGGCGGCGGCGCTGTCGGGATATGTCTTGAGAATTTGCGAGCAGTATCTTGCGGCGGCGCCGTCGTTGTCTCGCCTGTCGTAGAATTTAGCCATTCCGTAAAGTCTTTCGGAGGCAAGCCTTTCCGCGCTTCTTTTCGATGCTTTCAGCCATTCTATCTCTCTGTCATCAGGATATTTTTTGATAAGCTTATCTATCTGCGCGAGGGCTTTTGAGCAATAGGCGCCGTCTCCATCGCCGCGCTTCGCCTTTTCGAGGTAGATATGCGCGAGCTCGAATTCAGCGTATCTCGCATCAGGACTGCTGGGATAATACTCGGAGACCTCCCTCAAATTTGATATGACCTTGTCGGCATTTCCCGATTCCATGTATTTTTTTGCCAGGCGCAGGCGCAATTCCGGGGAGAATTCCGCAAACGCCGCATTCTTCAGAATCGCCTCATAAACTTCGATGGTCCTGTCTTCGTCCTTAATCCAGGGGAGCCAATAGAAGGCCGGGTCGCGTTCGCCCCTGTAGAAATCGTTTCCGATCCTGTATTGCCGCTTGAGCGCGTCGTTGTAGTCTATCATTGCCGGATAGCAGACTATCAGCTTCTGTAGGCAGTTGAACGCCTTGTATCTGAAGTCGGCCTTGAGATATGCCTCGGCCGCCTTGCTGGTCGCGTTCATCTTCAAGGTCGCATCATCCGCAAGAAGCTCCGCCGCCATGTATTTCTTTGCAGCAGAATAAAAGTCGCCGTTCTTTTCGTCCGCAAGACCTTCCTGGAAAGAAAGCCTAGCTCCTGCGTCGTCGCAGAAGACTGGCGCCAGCAGAGCCAGCAGAGAAAAAAACAATATTGAAAGCTTTTTCACATCATTTCCTGTGCGAATCAAAACACAATCGGACTGTAAGGGCGACAGCTACCGGGAAAAGCCCCCCAGGCATCATAAAACACGAAACTCACAATCTAATTCCGATCGCTCTCTTTTGCAAGATTGAGATTCCATTTTAAGACCAAAGAGCGCGCCTCCCTAATCTCCCCTCAGAGCCTTTGGCAAATAGGAAGAGGGGCGATGTTTGACGAGAGAAGATGTCTACGGTTTACGGTCAGCTCAAAATTCTGGGTCGGGGTCGCTGTCGGAATCGGGATCGAAGAGAAGACAGCCTGACAGGCGGGACACCAACGCAGTGGATTTTTCCTGATGGGAACGCCGACATCCTGTCGGCTCTCTTCCAGATACCGAGCTGGTGCTCGGTGTTCCCAGGTTAAATCTTTGTGCCTTGAATGAGATAAGGGGCTGTTGCTAAATAAGTCTTCCTTCTCCATCAATTTCAAAGACGGGAGCCGGAACTGCGATTTCTCCAGTCTTCGAACGGCAAGTCCAAAAACAGTCCTCTCGCCCATGAAATGAAATGGATGCAGTGCCAGTGGAAATTTCAATGCCATCGGATGATTTCCGGGAGGCGCAGTTTGTTCTTTTCAAGGCTTTCCCTTGTACCAAAGTTTTCTTCTCTCGCTATTCAAATCCCCCATGCCTTTGAATTCTGCATATGATTTTGTATCAACACGGCAGTCCCCCATCACAAAATTGGCACGATTTCCTGGATGACCTGTCCAAGATGTCGGGACAACACTTGTTCCCATTTTAGATGGATTTTGCTTAGCCCACATCCAAGGAATATTTGCTTGATCTACGGATTCAGCATGAAGATAATGGTTGGCATACCAGCTGGAAGATCCAGATGTGTCAATATACATTTTTGCGTCTCCAAACCAGTACACGTAGCTGTTAAGCCTTTTTAGCTTCACTGGTGGAGCCGTCCTACCAAGATCGGTGTCTGGACCGGATAAATCTGGATCAAGATCTTTGCTGCTTCCTAAAGTTGCATTAAGACTATAATCGAAATCGCTTCTGCCGTTGTCTATCCATCTTGGTTTGCATACGGATTCAAGCTGAGGACAATGCATAGCTGTTCCTCCGGCAGAGCCTCTTTTGTAAAAGGAAATCTTCTCGTACCATGGCGTGTTTGTGTATTCCCAGTAATTTCCCTTTCTAATCTGTCCGTTACTATACATGGGAAGGCTTTCATCCCAGTCTCCGGCATACATCAAAGCGTCGGTTCCAAGCTGTTTTAAATTGCTCTTACAGATTGATGATTTTGCAACAAGCCTCGCATTTTGAAGAGCCGGCAGAAGCATTGCGGCTAGAATCGCGATTATTGCAATTACGACCAATAGTTCTATGAGCGTGAAACTGGTCTTAATCTTCATGATTTCAGCTCCTTATTATTGCTTTTGGGACGATTGTGACTTTTCTGTGCTTGGACTTGCCTGTCGAGACGTCCATATAGGATTCGACTGCATTTTGAGCGATGAGATCCACGTCCACGGATATGGTCCAGAATCCCTCGTATTGGAATATTCCGTCACAGCCTATTATCAGTGGCATTTCATCCTTTGCACTCTCTTTTCGCGAGGAGAGGGCGAGAGCCAGTCTCGAAGCAAAAATGTCGTTTTCGCAGAAGACGGCGTCTATTGAGCCGGGATTTGGCAAAATATAGGAAAGAATCTCTTCAACGCTCCCGAAAGATTCGCCTGCAACAGGATTCACAGGCTTCATCTTCAGTGATTTGAGCATTCTTCTCGCAATGTCGAGTTTTTTCTTCTGGAACTCGATGGAGACATTGGACAGAAATGCGAATTTCTTTTTCCTTGCGCCCAGCGCCGCATTGACAAGCTCGCTGTAGGCATTTATGAAGTCAAGCTCAATTGAACTCATCTCGACACCCTTCGGGACAAGACTGTTTATGCCGACGGTTGGACGCCTTTCCGCCATTTCCCTGATAAGCACCGGATCCACCGTTGATATCATGAATGTGCCATTGGTGCAGAGGGAGCGTACAAGATTCTCGTTTTTGTCAGGACTGTCGCAGAGCACTGAGCTGATTCCGTGTGTGTTCAGACGCAGAGAGATCTGCTCAGTCAGAAGCCCGAAGTAGGGATTGGAAAGCTTCGAGACGAGGATCGAGATCAGAGAGGTCGAGCTTCCAGCAAGCCCCCTGGCAAGCAGATTCGGAGTGTAGTCGAGCTCTTTAGCCGCTCCCAGCACCCTGCGTCTGATCGTGGGTCTCACGCTTTCGCGACCATTCATCGCCCGGCTTGCCGTCACAAGGCACACTCCCGCCCGTTTTGCCACGTCTTTAATGGTCATCTCCAGCCTCTTAAAGTAATAACGTTATTATTTATAATTATAGTCGTTTGTATTTGCCAAAGTCAAGCCCCCGCCCATATTTCGCTGAAATATTTCCGCCTCCTTCCTCTTAAAATTTTGTCCTCTGTGTCTTCTTCGTCCTCGAAGTCTTAGGGGCTGTTGCGAAATAACCTTGACATTTGAAAGCAGATAAGTTAGAGGACGTTGAAGATACAAATGATTGGAGCTTAGAGACAAAGATTTAAGATAGGAACGCCGAGCTCCAGCTCGGCATCAGGGACAGAGCCGACAAGATGTCGGCGTTCCCGTCAGGAAAAAACCGCGACATCTCACTGCATGCGCATAATGAGTCAGTCTCACCCAGCTTAACGGTTACGATAAAAATTTGGATTTTTTCTTGGCAGGCGTTGAAATCCTGTTAGAATTAGATTATAATTACAACAGTTGCTACTGTTAGCGTGGCATGTGTAGCAGATTAACTTTATCCTGCATGCGTTCTTGGCAGGACAGGGGGAAAGCAGAAAGAGTCTTGAGTTTTATGAGCGTAAGCGAAATAATCAGAGACAAGATTTTGAAGTCAATTTCGGAGGGGGTTTTCAGTCCTGGCAAGACCATTCCTTCCATCCGCGAGCTGGCGCTGTCTTTTGACGCAAGCCCAAGAACTGTGCAGAAAGCGATCAATTCGCTTAAAAATGAAAAAATTCTTTCAAGCAGTCCCGGCAAGGGAGTTTTTGTATCCTCGTCTCGGAAGGCGGAAGGACAGATTGTCTTTCTTTCGCCGTATTTCAGAAGCGAGCATTTCATTGGCAACTACATCGGCGACATATTCATGGAATTTTCCAGGGTCTTCAAGTCTAGAGGTCTTGGCTCCCTTGCGCCGCTGGCGATTGGCTCGATGGACATTTTCAGAATCGTTTCTGAACTCAAAAAACTCTCTTCTTCGGGCATAATCTTCTTTGAAATCAGCAACGAACATCTTATTGCGGAAATAAGGAGGGAGATCATGGTGCCAGTCGTTTCCGCTGATCATGACGCCTCCCGCAACGGAGTGCCCTCCGTGGTCTTCGACAACCTCTGGGGAGCAATTCAGGGTGTCAATCACATGCTCTCCTGCGGGATGAGAGGAATCGTGGCAATACAGTCGAGCGACAAGCGCCGCCAGGGCGACAACGCCTATCTTGACTGCGTCATGAGCGAAAGAACGAACGGATACAGGATCGCCATGCTTCAGGCAGGACTCGAAGCAAAAATATTCAAGGCACCATCTTCAACCGATGAACATTATCAGGAATTTGTGCTGGAGATTGCAAGGAAGGAAAGCCCCGACGCATTTTTTTGCCCGAGCAACCATATACTCTGCAAGGTGGCTCAAGCTCTTTTAAGCAGTGGTCTGGAGATACCAAAGGACATTGGGCTCTTCACATTCAGCCATGAAGCGCAGAGGATCGGCAGATGCGAGACTAGCCACATGGTGGCAGACATGACGGCTATGGCGGAGGCGGCATCCGATATTATTGACTGGAAAGAGGGAGGGCTTCCTTCCGGCGAGCTTGTCAGACTGATTCCCATGAAACTCTTCGAGGGTGGGAGCATTTCAAAAAATATGAATTGCGATTGCAAACTGAAGCACACAGCACAGGGAGAAAAAATGAGACGCAAATTGGAAATGGAGCCCGCAGTCGGAGAAATTGCCGTTCAAAAGCATCCCTCTGGCAAAAAAAGCCGAAACCTGGATGCTCGGTCTTTTACCCTGATCGAACTCCTGGTCGTAATTGCGATAATCGCCATACTTTCCGCAATCTTACTGCCTGCCCTCAGCGAGGCAAGGTATTCGGCAAAATCGGCTGTCTGTTTAAGCCAAATTAAACAACAGGCTCTCGGAGCAAAAGTGATTATGACGGAAGCATTTTCCCTGTAGCAAGCGAAGACTTCAATTATGGATTCGACTGGTGTTGGGGATACGACTACATCAAAAGCTCAGCCATCTTGCACTGTCCTTGCGGACCTAGGGATGTCATAAAAAATCCTACGACAGGAACAATTTTCTACTACACTAAAGGACCTGACAAAGTCGGAGCAACAGGTGAATCAGGATGCACATTCAAGCTTTCGACAGAGCCGACGCATGCAGTAAAATTTTATTGGCATCAAGATTATTATACTGGAGATAATACATGGAAAATTCAGTACAACGCCGGTGATTATAAGTTCAGAACTCCATTCTGCTCCATACCGATCAGCAATGGAGGATCTGGGAATAGAAACAGAGTTTTACCGAGGGGTTCCAAAATTGATAAATGTTCAGATCTTGCCGCAATATCTTGCGGCATGAAACTTGCATTTAAATACTGTGACATGAATGGATATACATAGACAGTGCCATATCTGGTTTGCCTAAAAATAGTCCTTATAAACCACATCGCCGTGGATTCAATGTCGGTTTTTTCGATGGATCTGCATCATACAGGAGATATAACTCGGGAGCTCATCAACATTTAAGAAGATATGGGATTGCAAACAGTTTTTCTCTCTGGGACAGAGGGATTGCATATTGCTACGATAACAATGCAACAAATCCAGGTTGCGCAATTCAAGCTGGTGGAGATCCGGAACAGAAGTCTCATGTCGCGGCGAAAGACTGGAGAAGTAATTATCCGCGAGATGATAGTACTGCAATAGCCCATTATGTTGGATTGTGGTTTCCATAAAAAAATTGATTGGTCAAAGGAATTTTATGAAATATCTAAATGCGCTGTTCGACTGGTTCATCTTCATGCTTGAGGTGCTTCTTCGTCCGATTCCCTATAAGACTGGCATATTTCTGAGACGATTTTTCTACAGGATATTCTTTGGGAAAGATATACGGGTCAGCGACTATGCGTTTATAACTCATCTCAAGAAAATTGACATTCATCCAAGCTCCCTGATAGGCAGATGCTCTGACATCAATGCCTGCGGCGGACTCAAGATCGGCAAATATGTCGGAATGGGACCTTATGTCATTATCAGGACAAACGACCATCAGTATCTGAACAACGACATGAAGAAAAACCGGGAGTCATATGTTTTCGGAAAAGTTGAAATACACGACGGCGCGTGGATCGGGGCAAACACCTGCATACTCAAGGGCGTGACGATTGGCGAACACTCGGTTGTCGGTGCCGGAAGCGTCGTGACGAAGAGTATTCCGCCTTACTCCGTCGCCGTCGGAAATCCTGCAAAAGTCGTAAAAACATTTGAAACTGTCTAGATGCAAAAATTAGCTGAATGACGTAGTTCAGTTAATCTCTACACAATCAGAGACAGCCCGCGATAAGGTAGAGAACAGCCATTCTGACAGCAAGCCCGTTTGTAACTTGCTCAAGGATAACGGACTGCGGACCGTCGGCTATGGAAGAGTCGAGCTCGACGCCTCTGTTGATTGGTCCCGGATGCATGACCAGCGCGTCCGGCTTGAGATATTTGATGGTTTCCTTGTTGAGCCCAAAAATCGCCGCGTATTCGCCGATGCTCGGGAAAAATGACGCCCTCTGCCGCTCATGCTGTATGCGCAGAAGGTTGACGACATCAGCCCCCTCCAGCGTGTCCTTGAGGTTGTCGCAGACCCTCACTCCTATTTTTTCAAATTCCCTGGGGACGAGCGTGGCAGGACCGCCTATTGTCACATTGGCTCCGAGCTTGATAAGAGCCCATATGTTGCTTCTCGCAACCCTGCTGTGGAGGATGTCGCCGATGATTGAAACGTTCAGCCCCTCGATTCTGCCCTTTTTTTCGCGTATGGTGAAGGTGTCCAGAAGCGCCTGCGTAGGATGGCAGTGTGCTCCATCGCCGGCGTTGATAACGCCACAGCTCAGGCGCTTGGCAAGAAAATAGTGCGAGCCGGCGGCTGAATGTCTCATGACCAGAAGATTGACCTGGAGCGCTTCGATGTTTTTAGCCGTATCCAGAAGAGTCTCGCCCTTTGTCAGACTGCTCGTTGTCGCGCTGATGTTTATAATGTCGGCGCTCAGCCTCTGCTCGGCAAGCTCGAAGGATGTCCTAGTTCTCGTGCTTGGCTCGACAAAAAGGTTGACGACAGTTTTCCCCCGTAGCGCCGGCACCTTCTTGATCCTGCGCTCCGAAACCTTCTTGAACTCGGATGCCGTATCGAGGATGGTCGTGATCTCTTCCGCCGAAAGATCGTAGGTGCTGATCAAATCTTTTCTTGTCCACTTTGCCATCGTGCGTTCTCCATGTTATGTCATTTGGGACAGAGCGAAAAAAATCATGAGATTCGTGTGTCTTCAATCAATATCGCCAGATCTTCTCCGTCAGTTTCCTTCCACTTGACGAGAATTTTTGCATCCTTTCCAACAATGCGCCTTTCTCCGGCGTAGTCAGGACTTATCGGAAATTCCCTTCCGCCTCTGTCAATGAGCACTGCTAGACGGATCAGAGAGGGACGACCGTAATTTGTGACGGCATCTAGAGCGGCGCGTATAGTCCTGCCCGTATGCAGGACGTCGTCAACCAGAATCAATGCGCCCTCCTCGATGTCGAACGGAATGCAGGTCTCCTTTATGCTCTGGAAGCTTTTTCCTGCTCCGATGTCGTCGCGGAACATGCTTATGTCAATGCTTCCTAGAGGCGGAGCGAAGCCGGATTTTTTTTCGAGTGCCTCAGCGATTCTCGACGCGAGGGGGATGCCCTTCGACTGTATTCCCAGAATCGCGACATCCCTGATCGAGTCGCCGGGAAAGTCAGCAAGAATGGTATCGGCGATTTCCGATATTTTTTTGGAAACCTGAACGCTGTCCAAGATTGTTTTTGATGAGCTCATTTGCTTGGATTATCCGATTTTTTCTTTTTCAGGGCGGCCTTGATGAATTCTCTGAAAAGGGGATGTGCCTTCATCGGGCGGGATTTGAACTCCGGATGGAACTGGCATGCCACAAACCAGGGATGATCTTCAAGCTCGACGAGCTCGACAAGACCGGTCGCCGGCGATCTGCCCGCGATGACAAGCCCTTTTCCGCTCAGTGTCTTCTCGTATTCTCCGTTGAATTCATACCTGTGGCGGTGGCGCTCGGAAATCTTGTCGGTACCGTAGGCGCTCCGCGATTTTGTGCCAGGGCTGAGAACGCAGTCGTAGGCTCCGAGCCTCATTGTGCCGCCCTTCGCCACGATTTTCTTCTGAGCGTCCATCAGATCAATCACAGGCGCCGAGCTGTCCTGATTGAACTCCGTGCTGTTCGCGTCTGAAAATCCGCAGACGTTCCTTGCGAATTCGATCACTGCGCACTGCATGCCCAGACAAATCCCCAGAAACGGGATCTTCCCTGTTCTCGCATACTTTACAGATTCGATCTTGCCGTATATGCCCCTGTCTCCGAAGCCGCCAGGAACTAGGACACCGTCAACTCCCTCGAGAAGCTTCTCCACTGAAGACTTTTCAATGTCCTGTGACTCGATCATGCGCACTTTCACGCGGACATCGTTCGCGCTTCCGCCATGGGAGAGCGCCTCATAGATGCTTTTATACGCGTCCCTGAGCGTGATGTATTTCCCGACGACGGCAATTTCAAGTTCTCCATTGACAGGCTCCACCGTCCTGCGAAGCATCTCCTTCCATTTTTCAATCGAAAGATCCTTGACATGAAGGTGCAGAAGCTCGAGCACATATTTGTCCAGATCCTGCTTCGCAAGCTCGACGGGAACTTCGTATATTGAATTTTTGACATCCTGCTCCTCGATGACAAGCTCCCTGTTCACATTGCAGAAGAGGGCAAGCTTCTCTCTGTGCTCCATGGACAGATCCCTTTCGCATCGGCAGACCAGTATGTCAGGAATTATTCCGATCTCGCGCAGTATTCCGACAGACTGCTGGGACGGCTTGGTCTTCATTTCGCCTGCCGCCTTGATGTAGGGCACAAGCGTGAGATGTATGAAAAGTCCGTTGTCCCTTCCGATCGCCTGTCTGAACTGGCGTATCGCCTCGAGATAGGGGAGGGATTCGATGTCGCCGACAGTTCCGCCTATCTCCGTGATTGCGATGTCAACATCGGGGGAGTCGAGCAGAGAGATACAGCGTTTTATCTCGTCGGTTATATGCGGAATTACCTGGACGGTCTTGCCGAGATAGCCGCCCTCCCTTTCCCGCTGTATCACGGTGCTGTAGATGCTTCCAGTCGTGAAATTGCTGGTCCTCTCGCAGGCGATGTCGGAAAAGCGCTCGTAATGTCCGAGGTCAAGATCCGTTTCTGCGCCGTCGTCGGTCACATAGACCTCTCCGTGCTGATATGGCGACATCGTTCCCGGATCCACGTTGAGGTAGGGATCCAGCTTCTGCATTCTTATTCTGTAGCCCCTGCTTTTGAGGAGGAGCGCAATCGAGGCGGCAGTTATGCCTTTTCCGAGCGAGGATACCACCCCGCCAGTGATGAAAATATGTTTTGTCATTTGGAATCTCCGTATATGGCCGCTTACTATTCAATCCGGATCGGATAAAATCAAATCTATGTGTTTGCATTTTCTGGCTATTTTCCCAATATTATACGGCACTCGGGTTTGGAATTTGGATTCGCCGTTCTTGTCAAGCAAAGCCAGAAAAGGAGTATGTGCGTGCCAGACATGAAGAGATTTCTTTCTTTGCCACTGCTGTGCTTTGCCTTGACTGCGGCAATAAGCGGAGCTCTGAGCGGACTTGCTGTAGCATTGTTCAGGATCTCGATTACGCTGGCTGAAAAGGCCCGCTCCGCAATTCCTGAACTTCTCTCCGACAACCAAGCAGCCCAGCTGATTTCTCTTCTAAGCATATGCGCGTCAGCCACTTGGCTATCTGCGAAACTCGTCGCAAAGTTCTCTCCGCAGGCTTCCGGCAGTGGCATTCCGCATGTGGAATCCGTGCTGAAAGGAGAATGCAGTCCGCCCGGCTGGAAATTGCTGGCTGTCAAATTTTTCGGCGGAATTCTTTCGATGGGCTCCGGACTTGCGCTTGGCAGAGAAGGTCCCAGCATTCAGATTTCAGCAGTGCTTTCGAGAATGCTCGCCGTCTTCGCCAAACTTGATTCGGAGGCGTGCAGGCTGATCTTCGTGTCGGGCGCAGGCGCAGGACTCTCGGCCGCCTTCAACGCCCCTCTGGCGGCGATTGTCTTTGTATTTGAAGAACTTATGAAGAGCTTCAGCAGAAAGCTCCTGCTCTGCGCCGCCATTTCGTCCTTCTGTTCATATGGCGTCGTCAACCTTTTCTTTGACGGCGCCGTCGAATTTCCGATTCCAGACGGCAGTTTCTTCCCGCTGAAGAGCTATCCCGCAATAATGCTCTTCGGACTGCTTTTCGGAGTCGTCGGCATCGCCTACGAAAAAGTCATTCTTGGAATGATCTATTTTGCCGGGCGCGCTAAAATTGGAAAGTCGGGCTACGCATTGCTCATTGGCCTGGCGAGCGGCTATTTGTGCTTTCAATTTCCCCAGGCGGTCGGAGGGGGGGAGGACATCGTCCGTTCGACCCTGGACGGCGTATGGAGTTCCGCCCCGCTGATTCTTGCCGTCTTTTTCATATTTCGCCTATCTTTTGCCGGCGCTTCCTATGCAAGCGCAGTGCCCGGTGGCCTCTTTGCTCCAATGCTTGCCGTCGGGGCCCAGGGAGGCTTTCTCCTTGGAATTCTATGCGCGGACACGCCTTTCAGCGAATTCGCACCTCTGCCAGCCGAAGCATCGCTCATGGGAATGGCGGCTCTTTTCGCCGCCGCCGTGAGAGCTCCTCTAACCGGCGCAATACTGGTGTTTGAAATGAGCGGCTCCCAGATCGGGACACTGCCTGGCCTGCTCCTGGCGTCATTCGCGGCGACTATCGCCCCGAAGCTCGCGGGCGAACGCCCGATATACGATCTGCTCTCAGCTCCCCCGTCGAAGCAATAACATACCAGTTCAGTCTATTTTCAGCAGTTGCGCAAACATTTCATAGTTCAGCTTTCTCACTCCTTTGACTTTCAGCAGATCCTGGACAGCGCTGTAAGGTCTTCCGGCTATTATCCTGTCCACAGTCCCTTCGCCTATGCCTGGGAGAGATAGCAGTTCGTCCCGGCTTGCCTTGTTCAAGTCAATCGCTCCGGCAACGGGAGATACGGACGCCTGCGCAGTTGACGCGGCCGTGGAAGACGATTGGACTGGCTGGACTGGTGCCTGACTGCCTTTTGACTTTTCAAGCGATGCGATCAGCTCGGCATCAAGTCTTTTCCTCTCTTCATCCGTCAGCTCCTTTATGCCTGTGCGGCTTTTGCCTGCAGATGTAGCCGACTGTTCTTTTGCCACCTTTTCCTTTTCCGAAAAAGAAGGGGCGGCGCCAAGTTCAAGCTTTGCTTTCTCATCCTGCGCAGGCAGATCTTTGAGAACAGATTCGCCGGCAGGCTTTTCAGACGGAGATTTTTTTGAAGAGATCGCGAGCTTTGTCCTGACAAGCCCCGTGTTTACTATCCTGAATTTCAGGTTCATATCTTCGGATTCTCTTCCGCAATCTTCGAAGAGCATGCCAAAACGCATGGTTCCGTCGCCAAAAAGTTCAGTCGTGTGAACGCTGAAATCATTAGGATTCGAACTTATCGCAATACATGGATATTCGCTTTCAGCAAGTTCAATCGCATAGTCGTAAACGGAAAGAGATCTGCCGCAATCTGCCTTGACAACTACAAGAAGCAGTTTCTCCTTGTTGCCTGCCACGCTTGAGCCTCCCTTGATTTCGTCGGGAAGAAGCTTTTTGACTTCCAATATTTCTCCGGCTCTACAGCGTTGAACCTGCCCGGAACCGCTTTCAAGAGCAAAAGCGTGGCTATGGAAAATAAAGCAGATAACGGCAACACCCAAAAGGCGTCTGGCAACATATGGCAAGCCCAAGCCCAGCTTCGTAATCCGTCCCAATCTGTTCATTCGATTGTTCCTTTCCTTGAATAAAATGAATTTCCGCAACTTACTCGAGGGGCAGTATATACCATGACTGTTAAACAAAGTTTTGCCGAATGTGAGAATTTCTTTAAAGTTCAGATGTCCGAAGCTCCGTGATTTTTCAGTGGCACTTTTTTGCTTTTATTCAGCCGCAACGCGACTATGTGATATAGACAGGGAAATGGAAGCCATTGCGTCCTGTAGGAACGGTGCAGGGAACCAGTATGATAGATCAACGGTTCAATAGCGGTTAGATGTTCATTAAATCCGGCATACTTGGATTGCAGAGCTTGATTTATCTGTTTGAGGCGCAATATTCGTCAGGTACCGGCACTTTTCATAGCCGTTGAAAATCATAGTCTTGCATCTTGTGATCTCGTTCCGGAAATCAACCCTCTCAAAGGAGACCAGCATGAATGGACGCATTTTCACGCCGCGATCGCTCTTAGCCACAGCCGCAGTCCTTCTGCTCTGCGGAGTCGCCGCCCAGTCGGCGGATCTTCCGCCAAAGCTCGAGATTGTCGGAAAAAACCCCGCGCTTCCCACTGTCGCAATAATCTCCACCGGAGGAACCATCGCTGAAAAGACAGATCCCAAGACGGGCGGAGCAATTCCCGCCGTGACCGGCGCCGAGCTGGTCGCCGCCGTCCCAGGCCTTGACAAGATAGCGAACGTGGCGATCATGAGCTTCTCAAACATTGACAGCTCACAGATGAGCCCTGAAATATGGGCGAAACTGAGCAAAGTGGCAGACGAAGTCCTCAAAAAGCCTGAAATCAAAGGTCTTGTGGTCACACACGGAACCGATACCATGGAGGAAGGCGCATATTTCCTCGAGCTGACTCTGAACAGCGAAAAGCCTGTCGTCTTCACCGGCGCCATGAACGACGCTTCAAGTCCTTTTCCGGACGGTCCCGGAAACATGTACAACGCGGTTCAGCAGATATGCCTCGACAACGGAAACGACTGGGGCGTGACCGTCACGCTGAACTGCTACGTGAATGCGGCCCGCGAAGTTCGCAAGACGCAAACCGTTAATGTTCAGACTTTTATGTCCGGTGAAAAAGGCTATCTCGGCTATGTGCTTGGAGACAAACTGCTTAAATTCAACACAAGGACAAAAAGCCCCAAGCTTCCAGTTCCCGACAAACTGCCCAAGGTTCTTTCGGTCACCATGTATTCCGGCGACGACGGAGCATTTGTCCGGCAGGCGGCTGACTCCGGAGTGGAAGGCATTGTAGTACAAGGAGTTGGATCTGGAAATGTGAACGCAGACATGGACAAGGCAGTCAAATATGCCCTCTCGAAGGGAGTCGTCGTAGTCATAACGACCCGCGTCTACTACTGCGCTGTCGAGGCGTTCTACGGAGACCAGGGCGGCGGAAAAGAGCTCCAGGACAATGGCTGTATCCTTGCCGGCAATCTGCAGACGGACAAGGCGAGGCTTCTGCTTCTTCTCGGCATTGCGAAATACGGGAAGGATCTCAAGTCCATCAAAAATCTTTTCAGCAACTGAATTCAAACCTGGGGGATCGAAATGAACGAGAGTCTTGCGGTCGCGGTTTTCAACACGCATCTGGAGGCAGAAGAGGCCATAATGGAGCTTAAGAATGCAGGCTACGACATGACCAAGCTTTCCATTGTGGGCAAAGACTATCACACCGAGGAGAATGTTCTCGGATTCTACAACATTGGAGACCGTGTGAAGTTCTGGGGAAAGCTAGGACTTTTTTGGGGAGGACTGCTTGGACTTCTTTTCGGATCCGCACTCCTCGTTGTTCCAGGCGTGGGACATTTGATAATTCTCGGTCCTTTGGCGGGATGGATACTCGGAGCGGTCGAAAATGCAGTCGTTGTCGGAGGGTTCAGCGCTCTCGGCGCGGCGCTCTACAGCGTTGGAATCCCCAAAGACAGCATTCTCAAATATGAGGCGGCGATCAAAACCGACGGCTTCCTTGTCATCGCCCACGGGACTGCCGAAGACGTGCAGAAGGCAAAAAGCATTTTGAGCGCGAAATCGGCGAACGGAACGGATCTTCACATCAAATGACGGTGCTCAAGTCAAAAACAAAATAAAAGGGGATTTGAAATGTCAATCAGGGACGAAGAAAAAAAGTACGAGGGCCTTAGTCCGTTCGAGCTGAAAAACAAGCTGATCGAAATGGCGTCCTCGCATCACGAAAGAATGATGCTCAATGCCGGACGCGGAAATCCGAACTGGGTCGCCACAATCCCGCGCTACGCATTTTTCCTGCTTGGCAACTTCGCCCTGGAAGAGGCGCGCAGAGTCCTGAGCCGCCCGGGAATCGCCGGCGCTCCGGATTCGAAAGGCATCGGACCACGCCTTCTTGATTTCTGCAAAAGACATTCGGAACATCTTGGCTCCCAACTGCTTGAAGATTCATACAAGTACGCAACCGAGACTCTCAAACTTGACGGAGACTCCTTCGTTTCCGAAATGGTTGACGGCATTCTCGGAGACCATTATCCAGTGCCGGACAGAATGCTCAAAAACTGCGAAAAGATTGTCAGGGCATACATTGACGACACAATGTTCGCGTGCAGTCCGCCAAAGGGTACCATGGACTTCTTCGCAGTCGAGGGCGGCACTGCGGCAATGACCTACATATTCAACACGCTGAAGGAAAACTTCCTGATAAACCCCGGCGACACGATCGCAATCGGCACGCCAATTTTCACTCCGTATCTGGAAATTCCGACACTGAACGACTACCAGTTGAAGGTCGTGGATGTCATGCTTGACGAAGACAAGGACTGGCAGTATCCGGACTCCGAGCTGGAAAAGCTCAAAGATCCGTCCGTAAAGGCATTCTTCCTTGTCAATCCCTCGAATCCGAGCTCGACGAGCGTCGCCCAGGCGTCCCTGGACAAGATTGCCGAGATTGTGAACACTTGCAGAAAAGATCTGATCATACTTACAGACGACGTGTATGGGACTTTTGTGAACGGATTCAAGTCCCTTGCGGCGATCGCTCCGAAAAACACAATACTCGTATATTCATTCTCGAAGTACTTTGGTGCGACTGGCTGGAGGCTGGGAGTCATAGGACTATGCCAGGACAATGTCCTAGACAAGATGATAGCCGCCCTTCCTGCGGACAAACGTGGCGGCATGCACAGGCGCTACGAGTCAATAACCACAGATCCGGACGGACTCAAGCTCATTGATCGCCTTGTCGCGGACAGCAGGGCCGTCGCTCTGAACCATACGGCCGGACTCTCGACGCCTCAGCAGGTGATGATGGCGCTTTTCTCCTTCCAGGAACTGCTTGATTCCGACAGCCGCCTCTACAGGAAAGAGGCGCAGGACATCATAAGAGAACGCTACGAGTCCCTCTACAGGGCGATGGGAGTCGAGGCTCCCGAGCGTCCATGCTACGCGATGTACTACACGACCATAGACATACATCAGCTTGCGGAAAAGCGCTTTGGCGCAGATTTCGCCGCATGGATGAGCTCCGAGCACGAGCCGATTGACTTCGTCTGGAATCTGGCGGACAAGAAGGGAGTCGTCCTCATGGATGGAGGAGGCTTCGCCGCTCCGGCAATGTCCGTCCGCGTCTCGCTGGCGAACCTTTTCAAAAAGGATTACGAAAAGATCGGCCAGGCTGTCAGCGAACTGCTCTGCGACTATCACGCCGAGTGGAAGCAGTCGTCAAAATAGGCGCGGCCTGAAAGTGCGTCTTTTTGAGCCGTCCGAACTTGCATCCATGCGACAACGGATTAAATTGCGCCATAATTCTCTAATAGTCAAGGAGTTTTGATGAATCAAATTATCGCCGTCTGCCAGAAGCAACCGGAGATCCTGCTTTTCCTCTCTCTCGGGATAGGATACTACATCGGCAAGCTCAAGTTCAAAGGCTTCAGCCTGGGGGCGACATCCTCCGTTCTGCTAGTAGCCCTTGTGCTCGGGCAGGTGCCAGGAGTCGAGGTGCCGGATCTTCTCAAGACCGTCAGCTTCTCCCTTTTCACGTTCTGCATCGGATACAGCGTCGGACCGCAGTTCTTCGGCGCCCTCAAGAAGGAAGGCCTCAACTATATTGTGATCGCGATGGTGATTGCAGTCGCTTCGCTCGTCACCGCACTAGTTCTCGGATACCTGTTCAAATTCAGCGCAGGAACGACTGCCGGGCTCTTTGCCGGCGCGATGACGACCTCGGCGGCGGTGGGAACGGCAGAAGGTGCAATCGCACACATGCCCGGGCTCAGCGACGCAATGAAAAGCGCGATGGAAACCGATGTCGCGGTCGCATTCGGAATCACCTATATTTTCGGAACCGTCGGCGGAATAGTTATGTTCTCGCTTATGCCCAAGCTTCTTGGCAACAATCTCAAGGAGGATGCGAAAAAGCTGGAAAAATCCTTGTCTGGCGGAGGCGACGACACTGATAAAGTTCCAGAACTTTTCTCCTGGTCGAAGCAGTTGAGTCTCCGCGCCTACAAAGTTGAAAATGCCGCGCTCACCGGAAAGACTGTTGCAGAAATCGAGGTGCTTTTTCCACAAAGAACTGTAATTGAGTCAGTCCAGAGAAGCGGTCAATCCCTCCCGATGGCGCAGAACCTCGCCGTTCAGATCGGCGATATTGTCGTCGCAGGAAGCCAGTTCCGGAAATCAATGCTCGCCGCGCCTTCTCTGATCGGGAGCGAACAGGACATAGAAGGCGTCGCCAATGTGATAGGAGAAGTCCTCGATGTCTGCGTCCTGAACAAAAGTCTCGCAGGAAAAAGCATCGCAGAGCTTTCTCAGATGCCGGAATCACACGGACTCTTTCTCCGCAAAATCACCAGGCAGAACAACATAGTTCCAATTCTTTCGAAGACAAAGGTCGCGCAGTGCGACATCCTTCAGCTCATAGGATCCAAGTCGGATGTCGAAAGAGCGGCTAAGCTCATCGGCTTCCCAGAACGACAGACCGACGTGACAGACATGGTCATTGTCGGGTGCGGATGCGTCATTGGAACTCTTATCGGTCTTATCGTCGTGAGCATCGCGGGAATTCCCATAAGCCTGGGCGTAGGTGGCGGCGTCCTCGTGTCAGGGCTCCTCTTCGGCTGGCTGAGAACTTTGCGCCCGACTTTTGGACAGATCCCCTCCGCCGGACGCTGGATACTCCAGAATCTGGGTTTGAATCTTTTCATCGCATGCGTCGGCGTCGGCGCCGGGAACGAGGCGCTAGAAGCGATTAAAACCAACGGACTCTCTGTCTTTTTTGCCGGAGTGATATTGACAATTCTTCCCGTCCTTATCGGCTATGCATTCATCAAAATGACAATGAAAATGAATTCTGTGCTGGTCTTCGGATCTCTGTCCGGCGGACGAAATCTCACCGCCGCCCTGCTCACCCTCCAGGAGGAGGCCGAAAGCTCCACTCCCATACTCGGATATGCCGCGCCATACGCCGTCGCAAACGTCGTTCTGACCGTCTGCGGATCGCTGATCGTCAATATCATGCACAGGATTCTATGAGGATGAACAAACGCGGCGCCATTTGTCATTTCATGCTCTTGCCGCTCTTTTTCCTTGCGAATTTCGCAGTCTGCCAGGAGCAGGGAGGGGTACAAGCCCCCCAGGAGCCTGCCGGCAAGAAAAGTGCGCACATGGTGAGGTTCAAGCAGGACGACGCACAACCGTACATAGTTTCAAAAGTCTATGATCTCAAGCATCTGCATTCCGCGGATCTCATCCCCTACATCAAGGCCGCTGTCCAGAGATATGACAAGAACTCGCTTGTCCAGTCGGCGAACTGCAAGGACGCTGGCAAGCAGTTCTTTGTAGTCAGCACCCCAATTGAAAACATGCCGTACATTGACGAAATGATAGCAAAGCTGGACCGTCCAGGGATAAAGGACCGTTTCGGCTCGACGGTTTCAGGCACAGGCATCACACGATGTGTCTATTATCCTAAAAACCGTGCAATCCAGGAAATGGCGACGATAATGGAGGCATTGCCTGCGAGCAGTGACGGACAGGTTTTCCTCGATTCCGGAACGAACATGTTCTATTTCAAAGATTCGGCGTCAGCGGCTCAAGTCATCATGGACTACTTGAAACTTTTCGACAGACAAGTGCCCCAAGCGGAGCTCATCGTAACCGTGTATGAAATCCGCGAGAGCGATCTCAAGGAGATCGGCGTTGACTATGTAGGATGGAAAAACGGTCCGGGACTGGATCTCTTCGGCGCAGGATTCAATGCGTTTTCCCTAAACGGCATGGACGAACTTTTCAGCAACGCCGTGGCTCCAGGACTCGAACTTGCTAGCGCGTCCAATTTTGCATGGGGAGGTTTTCTCTTCGCTCCACAGTTCGACATGAGCTTCGTCCGCCTGCTCGCCCAGACAGGCAACGCGAAAGTTGACGAGTCCGGCGCGATCAAGGTGGTCAACGACTATTCAGGCTCATATTTCATGAGCTTTTCTCCGGCATTCCAGAACATACGCAAAAAAGAGATTACGGACCAGACAATTGTTGAAGAGGGAGCGCCTCCGCTCTTCGAGCTAAGCGTTGATTCGCCCAGCATCTGCGTTTACCGCCCAAGCGACGGGGACTATTCCGGAATCTTCTTTCCAGAGGAAAAAAGCAGTGGCGCAATCCTTTTCAAATACAAGCTAAAGATCAAGAACAATCTGGAGAGCAACAACTTCGGAAGCCAGCTTACCGAGGAATATCTGATCGAATCTGATATGACGCTTGGACTTGGAAACGAAAAGGTCCTCGGCACCTGGGAGCGCGAAACCGATGTCACACAGACTATCGGGATGCCTTGGCTCTCCGATATCCCATATCTCAAATATCTCTTTGGCACCGAAACAACCCTCAAGGCAAGAACGCTTTTCGTCGCAACGGTCAAGTCTAGAATGGTCAAGGCGGACGAGGATGTCGCCGGATGGGCGGGAAGCCTCGTGAACCTCAACGAGGCAATGGCTGAAGAAACGGATCCGGCTCAGAAAATTGAGTCCGGAAAGCAGGACAAGATGATCGTCCCCCCGCTGATCAAAGCGCAGGCACCGCCTGCTAGCGGAGGAAAGAAATGAACAACATAAAAACGAAGACCCGCACGAACAATTTACGCAAGTCTTTGATTTGCATGTGCTTGGCAATATTGCTGTCTCTTTTGGCAAACGAGATCAAGGCTCAGGCGAGAGAAACCAGAGCCGAAAACGTCAGACCGACCGAGCCATTTGACAAGACCCAGATAGAGCCACAGCTCATCATCAACTACGACGATCAGACAAAGGAAGTCCATTTCATACGCGACAACAACGACCCGTACGTGGTCACAAAAGTCTATTTCCTCAAGCATGCCGAACCCTATGAAATAAAGCGCTTTATGGACAAGGTTGCGATTTCAAACAGGATCAACGGAGACCAGACGGCCGTCGAGTGCATCAAATACAACGACGGCGCATGCGCAATGATCGTGGCGGCTGAGGAATACAAGTTCAAGCCGAACCCGAACTGCATGAGCATAGACCAGATCGTGGAGATGCTGGACATACCAAAGATTGTCAATTTCAGCGGCACCAACGACTGGTTCTACTTTCCCAAATATTGGAACGCCAGAGACTTGGCAAAGGTTATCGCGAAGGTCGGCGCAAATGTCGCAGGCGATCCCAGCGAGCTCATGTACGGAGACGACACCATTCTTGTGGACCCCCAGCTCAACTGCCTCGCCTTCGACATGCCACCATACAGCCAGAAGAACGTGCTCGACATGCTCAAGCTCTACGATACTCCAAACTTCGAAGTCTCCGTGAACTACCGCCTCATTGAAATCTATGCCGAAAATGACGGTAAAATCGGACTCGACTTCCAGGCTTGGAAAAACAACGATGGAGCGGACTTCTTCTCGGCGGGCGGACGCTACCGCAGTGGCTGGAGCTCCACCTGGCAGGGCGGAGCAGACGGAACAGGAAGCAGTAAGACCGAATTCATCAATTTCAATCCCAAATGGAACACGCGCTACCTCGATTTTCTCGTGGCGCGTGGAAAGGCGAAGATAATCACTCGCGGACAAATAGCAGTCAAAAACCGGAAGACAGCCAGAATCGAATCTAAAACTAGACTTTTCGCAGAGGAAGAAGGCGAAAAAATCCCGGACCGCAATCTGATCCAGGGATATATGGCGCTGACCGGACAGGATTTTGTCACTGGAGGAACTGCCCCTGCCGCAGGCGTCAGCGGCGACTATATGATCCAGGCCATGAACGACAAGGGAGACAGCATAGATTTCGACAGGGCGTTCAATGGAAATCTGACAATCGTAAGAGTCCTGTCCGGTAATTTGTACTCCTACACGATGAAGATAACAGAAGGTGACGCTTCGTTCCAAGTCCAAGGAAAAGATCTTGGCAAGGAGACAAACGTCTACGTCTTCTCGCTCATGCAATGCCAGGACACGTCCCCGCCCGGAAGCGCCGCAAACAGATTCGAATGGATAAACGTCAGCAACTGGCAGAACGGCATAAATCTGAAGGACTACAAGGACTACAAAATAGAAACCGTTGCAAATGAAAAAGCATACGGATTTTCCATGACGCTCGATCCCAGCATATGCACAGATTCAAGCATTCTCGACCTCAGAATGGTCAATGACAGCCTTATTGGATGGAATTCCGACGGAAGCCCCAGAGTCAGCCGCGACGGAGAATTCAAAACCAAGCTCCAGATCGGAAACGAGGGCAGGGAATTCGTTATCGGCGGGCTAACGCGCAAATCGGTCGTAAAAAGCGAAAACGGTATCCCCTACCTAAAGGACATACCCGTCCTCGGACTCCTTTTCTCCACTGAATCCGTCTCCACTAAAAACTCCCAGCTCGTCCTCGTCATGCAGTGCATTCCTCTCTTCCCAGGAAGCAGAATTCCCAAGGATGTCTTCGAGGACATCAGTCTGACTGATAAAAATCTTGACGAGGAAAGCAAGTCCCTCCCTTTCCCCGCCTTCGACAATTACCGTTCAAAAAAATCTGAAAAATAGAATCAACCGCCCTGATCTCCCGATCGTATACTCTATAAGGTTGAAAATTAAACATAGATTGTGAAGATTTTGAGGTTTGCTTCGTATTCTGAGAGACCGCCGATACCGAGGTATCGAAGGTTCTCGAAGGGTACGAATCCAAATCCAAAAGAATCGTATAGGAATTTGTATTTTTTATAATTTTCGTAATCGTAGTCGCTATCGCTATCAGCGGAGCGGTAATCTATAAATTTGTAAACCCGATTACGATAGCTGTCAACGCCATTCCGTAACTTTCTGAATTTGGCGGTTTGAATTTTTCCGTTT
>DYRX01000213.1 GCA_020718525.1 Victivallis vadensis | reverse complement strand
ATTTCAGATAGATCTTTTTATCAACGAATTATGCGAATTTGACGAATTATTGGACATTAATCAGAATTCTTATTCTTATTCGTGTAATTAGGTAAATTCGTTGATAAATGATAGTTTTCTGCGCTCCGCCCCGTCAATTCCATGGGCGCAATTAACGTTTCATTTGGTAACGATACCGCCAGTAACGATACTTGTCAAGCCTGTATCTTTAAATATTTTTAAGTATTTTCAGCTTCCGTTCCAAGAACAGTATATCGGCTTCATCCTTGGGGCGATTGACCTTTTTCTTGCATTCATAGAGGTCTTCCGGTGAAAGACATTTTATCTCAAGTCCTGTTTCGGATTTTGCAGTCACGGATCTTTTTTCCGCCTGATCGAAAGGGGGCAGACAAAGTGGCGCCAGATGAAACTGAATGATTCCATATTCGGTCTGGTAAGTTTGAATAAAATTTTGACCTTTATCTCCAAGTGGCTCCAAGTCCATGTCAATAACTCCTGAGAGCAGTAGGTTAATTATTTTTATATTGTCTAGATCCCTTCCGGGGATGTATAAATCCCAGTCCATTGAATAGCGAGGCATTCCGAATAGACGTACGGCCTGTCCGCCGATAAGCAGATATCTGACCTGATTGCTATTGAACAAACTTATGATTGTTTCCATTTAACTCCTCCATTTTCGGCAATTTTTTCGATCAGCTCTTTCTTCCAGTCATTCATTTCCTTGTATGATTTGAATTTCTTTGCCGAAAAATTGAACGGTAAAATCATTTGAGGAAAACTGGCAACAATAGACTTTTTTGCCCAAATTTCGTATTTTGCATTATAATTGTCTTTTATGCTCATTTATGTTTATCTGCTAGTGATTTTCATGAGTTTTTACAGTTTTGCATGAGGCAGTAAAATTCCTGTCAACGAATTATTCGAATTTGACGAATTATCATGCTGTTTATCAATCTAATTCGTGTAATTAGATAAATTCGTTGACAAATGAGAGTTTTCCATGCTCCGCCCCGTCAATTACTTGGGCGCAATTGACGTTTCCTCGGATAACAGTACGACATGAAACGATAGTCGTCAAGTGATTTAATGAAAAATTTGGTCATGGAATTTTTGGAATAGGACTGTTTTTTCAACGATTGTTACGAATTATTATACTGTTTTTGTTTGTTCCTGATTCAGAAGAGGGGGGAGATTCTTTTCATTGCCTGGGGACAAAGATCTATGAGATCGTCTGCGATGAGACTGCGTCTGGTGGAATTTGAGATTTCAGACGCGAAGCCATGTATGAAGACTCCGAGTCTTGCGGAATCGAATGCGGAGATTCCCTGAGCCAGAAACGAGCCTATGATTCCTGAGAGCACGTCGCCGCTTCCCGCAGTCGCCAGGGACGGGGTGCCGGAGCTGTTGACGCTTGTTTTCGCTCCGTCGCTGACTACTGTTCCCCTGCCTTTGAGCACAACAACAGAGCGGAGCCGCTTTGCAAGTTTTGCCGCCTGCCCAATCCGATCAGAGTCTTCGCACGAAATCTCATAGGCGTCCAGCAGTCTTTTCATTTCGCCAGGATGCGGCGTGAGAATTCTATCCTGGGGAAAATCCGGCAAAATACCGGGATTTTCCGAGAGGATGTTGAGTGCGTCTGCATCGAGCAGGATTTTTTTTGCAGACTTCATGATTTCCTCAAGAAATACAGCGCTTGCCCTGTCAGCTCCCATGCCGGGGCCGACGACAATCGCATCGGATGAAGAAATTATTTTCAGTGCGTCAGGTATGGAATCGGAGCAGAAGCGGGCTTTTCCGTCGTTTGGAAGGGCTCTTCTCACGATGGAAAGCGGGGCATTGAGCCGGGATGCTTCGCAGTCGCAAGGATATGCGATATTTACGTATCCTGAGCCGGATCGGCATGCGGCCGAAGCGGTCAGAAGAGGAGCGCCGGGATAATCGGCGGAGCCTCCGAACACCGACAGGACTCCGCGGGATTTTTTGTGGGCGTTCGGAGGAATTCTCGAGGCAATAAGTCTTGCATCCTCTTCCATGAAAAACTCGATGTCCGAGTTGATTTCATCAATAAATCGCTTCGGAATTCCCAGATCAACGCACCTGATCATGCCGCAATATTCGGACGTTTTTGGAACGACAAAGCAGACTTTCGGCAAGCCCATGGTGATTGTCAGGTCTGCTCCCAGGACAGGTCCAGGGACCTTTCCGTCGGCATCGAGTCCTGAAGGGATGTCGAGCGCCACGACAGGAAGACCTGAGTCCCGCGCGGTTGTGATCCATTGCGAGATGGGAGCTCTGAGCTGGCCCTGGAAGCCGGTTCCAAGCAGTCCGTCAATTATGATGTCGCCGGGCCTGAAGTCAGACTCGGAGAGGCTGTTGCGGATTTCGCAGAAAATCTCGATTGGAACTTTGCTGGCATGGAAAGCGGCGTCGCCTTTGAGTTCATCCAGCGGGCAGACTGAGAAAATTTTGACTTTTTTGGATCTTTTCTCGAACAATTCCTTAGCGACCACATAAGCGTCGCCTCCGTTGTTTCCCTTGCCTGCGAGGATGAGGAAGCTTCTCGAGTGGTCTTGATACAGGGAGTCGGCGAACTCGATTATATGCTTGCAGGCTCCTTTTCCTGCGCGTTCCATGAGGATATCTCCTGGAATTCCAGCTTCTGCAATGCATCTTGCGTCAAGTTTTCTCATCTGATCGGCTGTGACTGTCTTCATTTTGCTTCTCCTTCGATCAACGCGACGGCGACGGCGTATTCATTTTCGTGGCTTATTGAAATGTGGAGGTAGGAAAAACCGAGTTTCGTCGCCGTTTCAAGGGCTTTTCCTGAGAGTTTGGCAAGCGGCTTTCCAGACGCTTCGCTGAGGATTTCGATGTCTGTCCACGAGCAGTCTGCTCCGATTCCGCACGCCAGAGCCTTTGATATTGCCTCTTTGGCGGCCCATCGTCCTGCGAGGTGGGTGGAATATGATGGCAGACCGGGATCCGGGGCTGAGGAAATTTCCGCCTCGGTGAAAACTCTGCGGATGAAGGAGTCCCGGTGTTTGTCCAGGATCTCCTCGATGCGCGATATGCGTGCAATATCTGTGCCAAGCCCTAGTATCACGTTTGAAATCCAATCTTTTGGTGTTAGGTTTAGCGCCTTAGGCGGATGGAGCGGAAAAGGTGGGGCTTATTTGACTTTCTGCAAAGAGCCCTGGTTTTCCCGTTTTTTTTCGATGCGTTACGGCGCGGCGAATCCATCCCGATGCGTCTAAATATAAAACAAGATTGGATTTTATCAAAATATGCATCGAACTGATGCGGAAAGAATTGTGATAAGCGGCATCGGGCTCAGCGCGCCCGGAGCGGAGAAGCTTTCGGAGTTCAGGTGCAACTTGCTGAACGGCGTCTCGGGCATCTCCAATATCGAGGCGAGATATATGGGGACCGTGCATGCCGGAGTATGCAAATTTAATCCTTTGCGCTTCCAGAACAAGAAAGACGTCCGTGCCGGAACGAGGGCAGGATCAATTGCAATCTACTGCGCGAACGAGGCGATTGCCGACGCAGGAGTTGATCTGGGCTCGACCAACAAAGCCAGGCTTGGCGTGTACTTGGGAACCACCGAGCATGGAAATGTGGAGACCGAGAACGAAGTCTACAAGATCAGCCAGTTCGACTACGATGTAAAATTTTGGGACCACTACCACAACCCCAGGACAGTTTCAAACAATCCTGCGGGGGAGGTCACTGTCAATCTTGGGATAAGCGGACCGCACTACTGCATTGGCGCGGCATGCGCCGCAGGCAATGCGGGGATCATTCAGGGCGCACAGCAGATACTTCTTGGCGAGGTTGACTTCGCGCTGGCTGGCGGTGTTTCGGAAAGCATCAGGACGTTTGGAATTTTTGCGGGCTTCAAGAGCCAGGGAGCTTTGGCGTGGCACGAAGATCCCGCGAAGGCCAGCAGGCCATTTGACATTGACAGAAACGGCATAGTGGTTTCCGAAGGGGGATGCATCTATCTTCTTGAAACGCTTGAATCCGCCAAGAGGCGCGGGGTTCAAAAGATTTACGGCGAAATCTGCGGATGGGCTATCAACTCCGACGGGACAAATTTTGTCCTTCCGAATCCTGAAAGGCAGTCCGAGTGCATGCAGTTGGCGATTTTGAAGGCTGGGCTCGAACCTGGCATGATTAACCTAGTGAGCTCCCATGCGACGGGAACCAAGGCCGGGGACATACAGGAATGCGAGGCGATCAGAAAAGTTTTCGGTGCGGACTCCGCTTTTCCTCTGGTGAACAACACTAAAGGCTTCATCGGCCATGCGATGGGCGCGGCGGGCGCGCTCGAACTCGCTGGAAACCTTCCAGCTTTTTGCGACGATACAGTCCACCCCTGCATGAATCTTGACAATCTTGACGAGGAATGTCTCCTTCCAGGGCTTGTCGTTTCTGAGCCAAAAAGGATGCAGGATATCCGATACATCTTGAACAATTCTTTCGGGATGCTTGGCATCAATTCGGCGCTTCTCGTCGGGAAACTGTGAGAGCCACGCTTGGAAATTTGAAGGGACAATGAAAAGAAAGCTTGGAACAATTCTCGTAGTTGACGACGAGAGAAACACAAGGGAGGCCATTGCCTCCTTTCTCTGTCAGGAATTTGATGTGACGGTTGCGGAGGACGGCGCGCGCGCCCTCAACGTCCTGCGTAAGCGCGATTTCGATCTGATTCTGACGGACATGAAGATGCCTGGAGCCGATGGCATGGACATACTTCGCGAGTGCAGGCAGAAAAATCCCCGGGCCAAATGCATAATTCTGACCGCCTACGGCTCTATTGATTCTGCGGTGAAGGCGGTGAAGGAAGGGGCTTTCGATTTTTTGGAGAAGCCACTCAATCTAGATATACTTGATGTCGTCGTGAAGAGGGCTGTTGAAGCAAGCAGGCTCGAGGCGGAAAACTTTGCCCTTAAAAAACAGCTCCGCCGCGAGTTTGGCGTCGAAAACATGATCGGCTCCTCTACTCAATTGCGGAATCTTGTGGAGATGATCAAGCTGGTTGCTCCGAGCAAGTCAACCGTGATGATAGGCGGTGAAAGCGGAACCGGGAAAGAGCTGGTTGCCGAGGCGATCCATGCGCTCAGCCAAAGAAGCGGTCCATTTGTTCCGGTTCACTGCGCGGCTCTTCCGTCGAACCTTCTCGAGAGCGAGCTTTTCGGGCATGAAAAGGGAGCTTTCACCGGTGCGCTCGAGAGGAAGAAGGGGCGCTTCGAAATCGCCGACAAAGGGACGCTGTTTTTGGATGAAATCGGCGAGATAGACATGACCACGCAGATCAAGCTTCTCCGTGCGCTTGAAACAAGGAGCTTCGAGCTCGTCGGCGGCACAGAAAGGATTGTCAGCGACGCCAGAGTTTTGGCGGCGACAAACAAGGACTTGGAAAAGCTGGTCGCCGAGGGAAAATTCAGGGAGGATCTTTTCTACAGGCTGAATGTCATCACTATACATGTTCCGCCATTGCGCGAACGCAAGGAGGACATTCCGCTTCTGGTGAAGCATTTCATCGAACAGTTTTCGAAGGAGAACTCAAAGACTATAGACGGCATGAGCGACGAGGCGCTGGACGCGATTATCGAATATTCCTGGCCGGGCAATGTCAGGGAGCTCAGGAACTGCATCGAGAGGATGGTTGTTCTGTCGAGGAAAGGCTATCTTGATCTGGGCTCGGTTCCGGCGAACATCAGGCAGAATGCAAGAGATAATCTTTCAAAAAAAACTCCAGCCGCCGACACCTGCAACATACATGAAAATGAGAAATATCTAGTAGCAAAGGCTCTTGAAGAAACTGCCGGAAACATCAGCAAAGCCGCCGAGATACTTGGAATAAGCCGCCGCACACTGCATAGAAAACTGAAAATTTTAGACTTGAAAGTGGAAAAAGGGGCTTGATTTAACTCCTTATTCGGCTTATACTTCCTAAAGACAAGTACTATAAGAGAACAATTCAATACAACTAGAGCGAGGTTGATATGGCTGACGCGCCCGAAAAGAAGGTTGTGGTTCTTTCGCCCGCAGGTTCGAAGGTAAGTCCGTCCGATCTGACAAGACAGGCACCTGCCGTCCAGGATTCCATATCGGATCCCATGAAGAGGGAGACCGAGACTGGCTCCTTCAAAAAGCTGTCTGTTCCAGGTCAGACCCAAGAGGCGTCACCGGCAAGAACCATCAAGCTGAAACCCCTCCAGTCAAAGTCAAGCGAATCGCCAGTGCCCGCGGAATCTCCAATTTCAGCAGAAGCGCTGAGTCCTGCTCCGTCATCTGATAATCAAGATATGGAAGACGATGCAACCATCAAGATTGACAAGGTTCCCAAGCTTCTCAAGCCCAATGAAACTGGGACAGGCATGCCAGGAGCCAAACATACGATCAAACTGAGGCCTTCGTCCGGCTCGGAAAGCGCGCCGGTTCCAAGCGAGGGACCGAAACCAAGCTCTCCTTCCACATTGAAATTGAAGCCTGTTACAGCTTCTGCTCCTGCGGCTCAGGAACAGCAGGAAGAGCCTGGACCGTCTGAAGAGCAGACAGTTTCGATGCAGAAGAAAACGATAAAGCTGTCGCCGACAAGACCTGGAGTTTCTGCGTCTCCCGAGCCAAGCGCGCCGTCTGCCCCCACTATGAAGATGGAGGAGTCTGCCGCAACAGTCCAACCTCCAAGACCTGCGGCCCCCACAGTGAAGCTTGCCCCAGACGCTCCTCCTCCAGCACCAGTTCCAACAGTTCAGCAGGGTGCTCCGGCAAGCGAAGAGCAGCACTCGGCTCCTGCTTCGGGAAAACGCACTCTCAAATTAAAATCACATACGTCACAGACCAGTGCTCCGCCCCCTTCAGTTTCGACACCTACTGGAACTGCCCCTGCTCCGTCCAACATTTCAGTCAGCGGCGAGGGCACCGAATCAGGAATGCAGAAACAGGAAAGGCACCCAGTCGGCGCCAAATCGGACGAACCCAACATCATTTTCACTTTGGCGGCATGCTTCGCCTTCCTGGCGCTAGCCTATTTCACATGGATGAACATCGGCCAGTTCGGCGAACAATACCTTGGCTGGCAGACCGCCAATGTGCCCGGGCTGAGCGGTCAAATAAAATAGCCGGTGCCTGGCGCATTTTTGGCGGCGGCTTCCGGTCATGAAAAATCAGGAGCATTCTATTTCTTGCTTTTCTTTTTTACGACTTGCCGTGAGCGTTCACGGCAATTCATGCAAAGCGGTTTTGTCAACATAAAATAAGGGGGATTCAAAATGAACTGGAAAGCAAAATTTTGTACGCAGATCGCACTCGTGGCATTTTTGATTTTTCATCTCGATGCCGCAAATCAGACGGTAAGCAACCTGAACGACTCCGGCGCCGGATCGCTGAGGCAGGCAATCACTGATGTCGGAGCAGGAGAGACAATCAGTTTCACTCCGGGACTGTCGGGCAGTATAATCCTTGGGGGGACATCTTTGAACATCAACAAGAGGATGACGATTGACGGAAGCGGCGCGGAAATAACGATAGACGGCAA
>DYRX01000022.1 GCA_020718525.1 Victivallis vadensis | reverse complement strand
AGGCTATGGAATGTCAGGCCTTCAGCCTGAGAAAGCATCCCCTTTAATTCATCTATTGTTGTTTTCACCCTGAAGGGGTGGCATTCCTTAGCCCAGCCCAACGGGCTGGGATAAGATTAATCAAAAATTCCAGCACCCTGAAGGGGTGCAACAACTACTAATCTGATTTATTAAATAGACATAGTATCGTTATTTAGGAAACAGGACACTAGGCCATTCAGTCCAATGTTCATCGAAACGGGAATAATTTGATATTCTAGACATGCTGAAGCGAACTTTTAAAATTTCTGTTTTGCGTCCTGGAACCGAGGAGAAATACGAGGAGCTTTCCTCTTTCCCGGCGGCCGTCTCAATCTGGGGCATTGAAATTGGATTGAGAAAAACTTCAGCAGGCTTCGAGCTTCGCGCCTCAGGCTCCGGCGAAGCGGTTCTGACATTTTGGTGCAATCCGGATTGCCCGGATCTGTTTCCGCTGATCCCCGGATTTATGATTGGTCACAATCGTCCTGAAGACACCGGTCCCGGCTATCCGCAGATGACGGGTAAGTCCGATATTGATCCTCCAATTCTAAGATCTGGCCACTGGGGAATCCGAGCTGACAGGGCGAGTGTTCCGGCGGCAATGATTTTCGGAGGAGAAGGAATGGCGGCTATTGCCGTCGCCCCGTACATTGAGAGCGGAAACTCTTTGACTGTCAATGGGTTGCGTGTCTGCATGAAACGAGGAATAGGCGTTTCGATTGGCACGATTGTCGAGCCAGTTCAATTTGTCCACAATGGGCAGGCTGCGCCCGGCTACAGGCTTTGGCACAGATTTGCAGGCGAACTGAAGACGGAAATAGATTTTTGGGAGTCTGATTCGTGTGACAGAAGAACCCATTCAGTTGTCATCCGAGATTTGTATTCAAGAAACAGAGAAGATGCTCCGATGGGCGAGTCAGTCCAAAAAACTGTTGCTCTCTTGGCTGACGCTCTGATCAATGACAATCTGCGTGTTTCGCAAAACGAGCATTTTGAAAAGACTGCTGGGGAATTCATCAAGATCAAGGATGGAAGATTTGGACGATCCCTGGACGAGATCGGGTGGACGGGCGGCTCGATGCTGGCTTATCCGCTTCTTCAGCTTCAGCGGCGCATTGAGCGTCCAGTTCTAAGAGATTATGCGACAAGGCGTTTGGACTCTATCTGCGAGAATATTAATGAGAGAAGCGGATTCTTTCACGACTGCAAGCATGCATGGGGAAGCGATTCCAAAGGCTGGTGGTGCTATCTTTCGCCGGAGGCGCATTATGCATATACGCAAGGACATGCGACATATTATCTGCTTAAATCAGCATCTCTTCTGGGATATTCATCGTCGTCCAAATGGATTATATCTGCAAAGCGGATTCTGGATTTGGTTCTTGAGCAGCAGGATTCAGGCGGACTCTTTCCGTCATCAAATTCTGTGCATGACGGGAGTCCGCTCAGCTACAAGGGTTTTGCGGGATGCTGGTATGCGGCGGCGCTGTCTGAATATTTTTCCCTGACGGGAGAACGAAAATATTTTGAAGCCGCTGTCAGGGCGATTGAGGCTTATCACAAACAGATTGCGACCCTATCGGCCTGCGGGTCGCCGATGGACACTCACGACGCCATGGATCAGGAGGGCAATTTAGCTCTACTGCATGCGGCGGCGCGCCTCCATTCCATTTCTGGCGATGGAAGAACCATGGAGATTCTGCGGGACAGTGCGGATTTCGAAATGCTTTGGAGATATTATTACAATGTGAAAGCCGCGTTTCCGCCCCTCGACACTGCAAAATGGGGTTCGTCCGGCGGCTCGCTCACGTCTGCGCATAATCCGCACATACATCCCATGCATCTCAATTCATTGGATCAGATTCTTTATCTTTACGAAAAGACTGGCGACGAATATTACAGGATGAGAACGGAGGATGCGGTAAGGTATGGGACTTGCTGTGTCTGCCGCGAAGATGAAAATTTTGGCTGGGGCAAGCCCGGATGGCTCGGTGAAAGATTTTGCCCCTCGGACGGTCTCTTGACACAGGCGCATCCGGAAACTGGCGAGCCATGGGCCGTCAATTGCGAGTATCATCCCTGGACGGTTGCTGTTACGCTCGAAGGATTTACTGGAAAAGTATGGGACATTTCTGGCGAAAAGGGATTTTTGACGTAATGTCATTTTTGTATTTCTCAGGCAACACAAAGAAAGGTGCATAGATGAATCTGGTGTTTTTCACGCAGAACAAGATTTTAGAGCTCTTTTATCAGCTTTATCTTCGTGTTGACAGCAAGGAAAAGGTTGAAAAGGCTGGCTTTTATGTTGCCGGAGCGGAGTTCTACGAGAAATTTTTAGAGAAACATCCTGATTTTGAAAAAAAGTTTTTTGTAGTGAAAGAGTGGGAGATATACCGTGATGCGATGGACCACGATGCAGATTTGAAAAGACTTGCCGGCTATGAGCGTGAGATAGGAGATCCGACGCTTTGGACTCCGATTGTGACTGACAGGCGGCTTTGGTACGGAGCCGGAATGAATTTGAGGCAGGACTACAGGCCGCGCTTTGACAGGAGGATGCAGTTGTCCCTGCTCGATGTGGCGATCCCGAGAATAGAAAAGATGTTTGACGAGGTGCGGCCGACTGCGGTGTGCTCGATTTATACTGCCACATTTGGCGACTGCATTGGCCAGCTTTTCGCTCGGAAAAGGGGGCTCAAAGGGCTTGATCTCAGGATGACCCGGCAGAAGAACTATGTGATGTTTTGCGACGGCACTGTGGAGCCTGATCCGCATATCACAAGAATATTCAACAAATTCTGCAAGGAGGGGATTCCCGCGGAGATCAGGAAGATGACGGAGGAGTACCTCGACGCATTTGCGAAGAAAAAGCAAATTTACGAGGGAAATCCTCTGGCGGGTCTTGTGAAGGAGAAGGAAAAGCAGAAAAGCAGGAAGAAGATCAAATTAGGCAAGCTTGTTTCAAAACCCTTCTCAATGATTGCGAAATATTTCAAGAGGAAAAGACCTCCATACTGCTACGATTATCAGGATTTGGGAGCTTTCAAGCCCCTTTTATACAGGCAATATCTGAATCCCTGGCACGCCAAAAAGATAAAAAACAGGCTGAAAAATGATTTTGTGAGCCTGAAAGACGCAGAGAAGATGAATTTTATCCTCTATCCGATGCACATGGAGCCGGAAATTGTCCTGGCTCAGTTTGCAAGACCATTTTTGAATCAGATTGAAGTTGTAAGGAATATTTGCCTGAGCATGCCAGTGGGAATGACGCTCATGATCAAGGAGCATCCGCGGATGGTGGGAAGGCGGAATTGGGGCTACTACCAGAAACTGCTCGACATTCCCGGAGTCAAGATCGCGGATTTTTCCACATCAAGCGAGGAGCTTCTGAAGCTTTGCAGGCTGGTCATTATCATCAGGGGCACGATCGGACTAGAGGCTGGAGTTGCAAGAAAGCCCGTGATCACGCTTGGCAAGTCCCTTTACGATTTGATGGACGAATCCATGTTCAGGCAATGCAGGAATCTTTATGACTTGCCCTTTGCGATCAGGGACATGCTTGGAGAAGGCTACAGATACAACTACGAGTCGCTTCTCAGCTATGCGGCTGCGGTTTTCGCAGGCTCAGCACCCGCCAATCTCATCTCTGATCTTCTTGGAAAGGGAGGGAGGTTCAAGGAGGACAAGAGCGGGGACGCGCTCCCCTATGAACAGCATCCGCATTTCGACGTCCTTGCGGAATATCTCTACAAGAGAATAACGGAGGATTGAGGGGGAAATCCGCGGATTCAACCTATATCCACTTGAAATGTCTATCCGCACATGACATAGTATCCTTACAGTAAGTAAGGAGACATTAGAAAGAACAGAGGTTAGGCCATGTCAACGGCGACGATTACGAGTAAGGGGCAGGTTACAATCCCGCTGGAAATCAGAAACAATCTCGGGCTGAACAAGGGGGACAAATTGGACTTCACGCTCTCCGAGGGAAAAATAGTGATTGAGACAAGAGCATTCCACACTTCTGACCTTTACGGGATTTTGCAGGAAAAAAGAAAGAAAAAGCAAGCTGTTACTGTAGAAGAAATGCATAAAGGGATTGCCGAATTCATAGAGAAAAAACATAAATGAATGCGATAGACGCCAATGTGCTTGTGAGGTTCCTTGTCAGGGATGATGTAAAGCAGGCTGGAAAGGTCAGAAAATTGTTTGAAGACGCGGAACTGTCCGGTGCCAGTTTTTTCGTTTGCACGCCTGTTGTACTTGAATTGATATGGGTTTTGAAATCCGTCTACGATTTTTCCAGAGATGACATAATCTCGACATTCGAGAAGATGCTTAAATATTCCGTGTTGGAATTTGAAGACAGGGTTCTTATGTCGGAATTGGTTGAGACGGGCAGAAATTCCAAAATTGATCTTCCAGATTTGCTTATCGTCTTGAATGCCAGGCATTGTGGCTGTGAAAAAACATTGACCTTCGACAAGGATGCCTCAAAATCTAATCATTTTAAATTGATTATTTGAGATGAAGGCAGTCGTCAAACGACTTGTTGCTGAAAGAATCGTAAACATCAACATTTGAGGATTGAGCATGCTTCATGGAAAAAAAATCATTGCTGTGATCCCCGCGCGCGGCGGATCGAAGGGAATTCCCGACAAGAACGTCTATCCCATTTGCGGAAAACCGCTGATAGCATACAGCATCGAGCATGCGCTCAGCTGTCCGGAGATTGACGAAATCCACGTTTCGACAGATTCAAGAAAGATCGCGGATGTCGCTGAAAAGTTTGGAGTGAAAGTTCCGACGCTTCGTCCAGACGAGCTTTCAGGCGACAAGGTTAAATCAATTGATGTGATGAAGCATGTCCTGTCTCTATATTCCGGCACGGCATTCGATATTCTTCTTCTGCTCCAGGCCACAGCTCCTCTCAGGGATGCGGACGACGTGAAGAAATGTCTCGAGATCGCCTGCACGGATGATGAATGCACATCGGTTGTGAGCGTATGCAGGATAGAGGATCATCATCCTATGAAGATGAAAAAAATAAAGGACAGCTATCTCGCGCCCTTTATGGACGGTGCCGTATCGGAGACACCACGGCAGGATTTGCCGCCGGCCTACCGTCTCAATGGAGCGATTTACGCGACCAAGGTGCCTGTCATACTCGGGGAGAGCAATTTTTTTGGAGCGCGCAGTCTCCCCTACATCATGCCGGAGGAGAAGTCGGTCAGCATTGACTGCATAAGCGACATAGTTTTGACTGAATATTTCATGCGGAAAAAAAGTTCTTGACGTACGTATTCAGCAAACTACGGTCGTTTACTGAATCCGTACTAAGATAAAATGTAAAATCGCATTTTATTGGAGGTGAAGATTCAGTGAACGGCGTAGATCCGTGAATATTTATCTCTTGATTTTACGTTTCTGTGAATTATACTAGGTTTTCTGGCGTTTTTTTGAGTATTCTCTGCCACGGGGGTGGCATACTATCTTGGGCATACTATCTTGTGTTTTTGCGCAAAAAATTGTTTTTGTGATTGGAAAAACGCATCTGAGGGGGGATTTCAAAATGAGAACTTTTGCTCTTAGCTTCCTCTTTTTCTTTGCCTGCTCACAGCTTGCTGTCTTCGCCGGCACACTGCGTTTTGGAGCCGGGGGGCGCGAAGAGAATCTCTCCAATCTTCAATCTGCGAACATAAGTTGGACCAGAGTTCCCAACGATGTCCGTTCTTCGGACATCGAGTCCGGCGAGCCCAAGCAGGCACTGCGAGACATGTTTGACATCCGGGTGCGGGAAGCGCAGGAGAAAGGATGCAATGTCTACGCGATTCTGACTCCCAAATCGGAGTCTGGCTCGTTTCCGTCGTCCGCGGATTTTGCTTCTGTGCTGGAATTTTTTGTCGAGCGCTACGACAATGATGGAATTGACGACATGCCGGGGCTTCTGGATTCTGTCCTTTATTGGGAGATTGTCAACGAATACCAGTCAAGCGCGCCGGAGTGGAGCGCCTTTCCGCAGGCGACCTACGTCGAATACTGCCAGCAATCATATGCCGCGTTGAAGAGTGCGAATCCGGACGCGAAATTTTCCGCAGGCTCACTTGTTTGCGGAGACATGCATGACTTCAGCGACTTCAAAGCTGTTTGGACTGCCGGTGTGGCAGTGGATTTCATTTCGTACCATAGCTATCTGCCGGATCTGCTGGGCATGAAGGATGCGACGGAAGATCTCTGGGGCTTTGACGGAGACCTGGAAACAGTTCCGTTTGTCGTGACCGAATCGGCATTCTATGACAATCCGGATGGAGTCTCCGCATCGCAGTATAAAAATGCCCGCTGGCTTCCCGTAGCATGCTCAAACGCCTTTTCATACAATGCGGAGCGAATCATTTATGCCGAAATGACAGCGAACGCGATGTGGTCTGATGAGCGTCTTCTATGGATGACAATGATTGACAAGGACGGAGTCAAGCGTCCCAACTACTACACATTTCTACGAATGAACCAAATGATTGGAGCCTTCTACAGCTTGGGAAAAATTTCCGATTCAGGCGCGGACTATTCAGCTTTCCAATACATGTGTCCGGACTTTTCGACAGTTTTTCTCGCCTGGACAGACGAGGCGGGGGGAACGACAATAAGTGTTCCGGGCATTGAAACGAGAAAAGTAAGAATAGTATGCGCGGTGCCGGATTTGGATGCATCTGACGACGTTCTGCTGGATTCTTTTGGCAATCCAAGCTTTGACTCTCAGACCGCAATCAAGGGAATCGGCGATTTTCAGTTTGCGTCCGCCAGTGATGTCCCTTATTACATTGTGCCTGTGCCAGGCAATTTATCTGCGGATTTCAATGCAGACGGAAAGTCTGACATCATCTGTCTTGAGGATTTCAGGAACGGCTGGATTTATCTCATGAACGGGACAACTGTATCGTCGTCAGGGAAATTTTACGAAACAAACGACGGCAATTGGGCTGTTTTCAGGATTTGCGATCTCAATGGAGATGGGAAGAGCGATCTGCTCTGGAAAAACAGGAGCAACGGCAAGTCTCTTGTGTATCTGATGAACGGGACTGCGATCCTATCCTCCTCGTCGCTTAATTCAGCCAACAGCGGCTGGAGCGTGAAGGAGACTGGAGATTTCAATGCCGACGGAAAGACGGACATACTATGGGAGCACAGGAGTGGCGCGGGGCATTTGAATCTCATGGACGGGGCGACTGTCCTCCAGGGGGCAGACATATACAGCAGAAGCTCGAATTGGGACATAATCGCCGTGTCAGATTTCGATGGCGATGGGAAAGATGATCTTTTATGGGAAAATTCCACCGGACAAGGATACATGTACCTCATGGACGGGACATCCATCAAGTCTGCTGGAACCGTCTATCGCCGCAACTCCTCCTGGAACATTGTTCAGTTTTGCGATTTCAACGGAGACGGGAAGCAGGATTTGCTTTGGGAGCACAGCGACGGCTCCGGCTACATATACCTCATGGATGGGCTGAATGTATCTTCGGGGGGCTTCGCATACCGCAAAAGCGATGAGGATTGGGAAGTGACAAGGCTTGCCGACTTCAATGGCGATGGCAAATGCGACCTTTTGTGGGAGCACAAAAATGGAACAGGCGCAATTTATCTTATGAACGGCATCACGGTGTCTTCGGCATCAATGGTTTACAACAAAAAGGACAGAAACTGGGAAATTGCCGCATGCTCCGATTTCAATGGAGATTCCAAGGATGATCTTCTATGGGAAAATCAGTCGTCGAGAAAAACGCTGATTTATCTGATGAACGGCGCGGCAGTCTCGACTTGCGGGGCAGTCTACAGCGACGGCATGGATTGGAGACTGCTGATGCCTTTGAAATGAGGGGGGAAAATTCTTTTGTGCTTGCTGGCGCATGATCCTGCAACTTGTAAACAGGGGGAAAATATGTCTGAAAGAACCGTTGGAAGTCTGTGCGAGATTTATAGGAGCTCTGTCGCTTGCTGTGCAGTCTTGAGCTTGCTCTTCTTCTGTCAAGCAAAACTTCTAGGAGCATCCGCCTGGTCTGGACTGACGCAGTGGTCTGGAGCTGACGGAGCTATCAATTGTGTATGCGCCACGCAGGGCGTTGATGGAAGGGGGCTGGTATATGTTGGAGGAAGCTTTACCCAGATCGGCACAGTTTCTGCGAACAATATTGCCAAGTGGGACGGAACGGATTGGAGTTCGCTGTCTTCAGGCACCAACAATCAGGTCAACAGCATCGCTGTGGACAGGAACGGTCATGTCTATGCCGGAGGTGCTTTTACGACAGCCGGGGGGCTTTCCGTGAATCGTATTGCGAAGTGGGATGGCTCAAGCTGGAGCGCCCTTGGAAGCGGTGTGGACGGTCAGGTCTATGCAGTCTGCATGAATACCGAAGGCGCCGGAGAATATTTGTATGCTGGTGGATATTTCACAAGTGCCGGCGGCGGACCTGCAAACTACGTGGCAAAATGGAACGGTTCAAGCTGGAGTTCTCTTGGGACGGGACTTGATGATGCAGTTTTTGCCATCGCCCCTGGAGCTGGAGGGAAAATTTATCTTGGCGGAGCATTCACCATAGCCGGAATTGCGACGGTCAACCATGTGACTGAATGGGCTCCAGACACAGGCAGTTGGGGATGGTTTGGAAGCGGCACTGACGGAAATGTTCGCGCACTGCACTTTGATTCGGAGCAAAACAAGCTCTTTGCAGGAGGACAATTCTCGACAGCAGGAGGAAATTTCGCCAACAATCTGGCAATTTGGGACGGCAGTGCCTGGGGTGCAGCATTGAACGGACTGAACAACACTGTGAGGTCAATTGCATCCGACTCGGATAACAACATTTATGTGGGAGGGGATTTTACGACTGCCGGCGGAAGCGCGGCGAACTACGTCGCCAAATACAACGGTACAAGCTGGAGCGCCCTCGGCTCGGGAATGAATGATTCGATCAAGGGGCTTGCCTGGCTTGGTGACCATCTGTACGCCGGCGGAAACTTTTCGACTGCCGGCGGCAATGATGCACACTATATTGCAAAGGGGGACAGCTCTGGAAATTGGGAGCAGATCGGAAAACCTAACATGATGAACTGCGAATTGCCGAAGTCACTGATTATTGACAAGTCCGGATACCCGGTCGCAGGGATGGAGATCGGAAAGGTTTATAAGATTGACCCCAGTGATCCTTCGAAAATGACTGAAATAGGCGATGCCGACGACCAGGTCGAGTCTCTCGCCGTTGACTCGTCCGGAAATATCTATGCCGGCGGAAGATTTTCAAGCATTAATGGGGTTGCCGCAAACCGCATCGCCAAATACAATGGCACAAGCTGGACGGCCCTGGGTTCGGGACTGAACGGCGACGTCCATGCCTTGGTTTGCGACTCTTCGAACAGTTTATACACTGGAGGCACCTTCACAACGGCCGGTGGATCGAGCGCAAACTATGTGGCGAAATGGAATGGCGCGGCTTGGAGCAATCTCGGAACCGGCATGAACAATACGGTTTCAAGCCTAGTCATGGATTCCAGTGGAAATCTATATGCGGGCGGAGCATTCACCAACGCGGGAGGAACAGAAGCTCAACATGTCGCCAAATGGAATGGGGCTTCCTGGAACCACCTTGTCATCGGAGTCAATGACGCTGTTAACAGTTTGGCGGTTGACTCTGGTGGAGTTCTCTATGCCGCCGGCTATTTCACCAGTGTGGGAACGGGCGATCCGGCAAACTACATTGCAAAATATCAGGGTGCAAATTGGCATGCGCTCGGGAGTGGTCTCAACAACATTCCCAACTCTATTTCATGCGACTCGAAGGGAAATCTCTACGCAGGGGGCACATTCACAACGGCGGGAGGAAATTCGGCAAATTATGTCGCAAAATGGAACGGAAGCTCCTGGATTGCCCTTGGAGCGGGAACAAATGCGGCAGTGACAGATCTCGCTTCTGATGCAAATGGCAATTTATATGTGGGTGGCAGTTTCACAACGGCCGGAGGAAAGGTGTCGCCCTATTTTGCAAGATATGGAGCAAGCGCCATAAGAGATTTCAACGGCGACTTCAAATCGGATGTCATTGCCGAAGATTCCTCAACAGACAGAGGCTGGTTTTTTCTTATGAACGGGGCGGCTCCATATTCCAGCAATATCGTCTATTCCAGATCCAACAACGATTGGAGCATCACCAGGATCGCCGATTTCAATGCAGACAACTGCAACGATCTGATGTGGAAGAATTTCTCAAGCAATCAAGTGCTTCTATATCTCATGAACGGCTACACGACAATGGCTGCAAATACAATCTATCCAGCAAATTCAGGATGGGCAGTTCAGGCTGTTGCGGACTTCAATGGAGACGGCAGAGCCGACATCCTGCGGCAACACGACACGACCCATGCCGGATACATAGACATTATGAATGGTTCTTCCGTCAGTTCAAGCAGTTATGTATATACCGCATCAGCGGTCTGGGCGATCAAAACTCTTGCGGACTTCAACGGCGATGGCAAGGCTGACATACTCTGGCAGAATACCAGCAGGACAGGCTACATGTATCTGATGGATGGTGGCACAATATTGAGCCATGGAAAAGTCTATCAGATATCCGACAACAACTGGAGCATAGACAAATATGGAGACTTCAACGGCGACGGAAAATGCGACATCCTGTGGAGATACGGATCAATGGGATACTGCGCCGGCTACATATATCTGATGAACGGGCTCTCTGTGTCTTCTTCAGGATACGCATATACAAGCTCCGATATAAATTGGGGCGTGAGTCAGACAGGCGACATCAACGGCGATGGAAAATCAGATCTGATTTTTCAGAACTCATCTAGTGGAGTCGGTGTCGGCTATCTTATGAACGGCACCTCCCCATCTTCGACTGGCACAATATATACCGCATCAGGGAGCTGGACGATCGTCGGACAATCCGACTACAATGGCGATGGCAAGGCCGATCTGCTATGGACGAATACGGCGACCAACAAGACAATGGACTGGATAATGGACGGTCTGACCCGTTCCAGCTATGGCACTGTATTCGGCACGGGAAGCAAAGCCCCATATTATTGAGCGTTTGACGCTTCGGATTTTTCAGATTTACACAATTAGCTTAAAACTGCAAGGAGAACCATGAAAAGAGAATTCAGAAAAATCGAGCTCCGAATTGTTAAATTCCTTTTTTCTGCGAGTTTTACGGCAGTCATGCTCGCCTCTTTTTCTTTCCCATCTCTTGCACGTGACGCCTATTGGACCGCAGTCTCGGGCGCAAACCACCAGGTCATGGCTTTTGCCGCCTACGGATCTGATGTATATGTTGGAGGCGCATTTACCACGCTTGGCGGAGTCGCGGCGAAACGCGTGGCTAAATATGACGGTTCTTCCTGGACTCAGCTCGGCACTGGAATGGACAGTTTTGTCGAGTCGCTCGCCTGCGACTCTTCGGGAAACCTATATGCTGGCGGATGGTTTGTGACGGCTGGTGGCGTCGAGGCGAATTATGTTGCAAAATGGGATGGCTCAAGTTGGTCGGCACTCGCTTCCGGCACTGATGGCACCGTATATGCCGTCGCATGCGATCCTTCAGGAAATTTGTATATCGGAGGAAATTTCTCTTTTGTAAGCGGCACTCCGGCAAGTTGCGTCGCAAAATGGAACGGCTCGAGCTGGTCGGCGCTGAACTCCGGCACAAATGGGGCCGTTTATGCGCTTGCCTGCGACTCGGCGGGAAACTTGTATGCAGGGGGTGTCTTCACTGAAGCAGGCGGAAGTTCAGCCAATTACGTCGCCTTGTGGGATGGAGCGAAATGGCTTAACCTCGCGACATTGACCGGTTTCGAAGTGAATACTTTGGCCGTTGACTCTTCGGACAACCTCTATGCCGGCGGCCATATAACAGCATCTGGTCCGACCACTTTGAGTTATATAGCCAAGTGGGATGGCATTGCCTGGAATGCGCTCGGGACAGGACTCGGCGCTCAAGCGGATTCCCTTTATTGCGGATCAAATGGCGATCTTTTTGCAGGAGGCTGGTTCACAACAGCAGGAGGCTCGAGCGCAAACTACATCGCGCGCTGGAACGGTTCGACTTGGGCTCCATTGGGCTCGGGAACGAATCAAGTCGTTCAAGCCATAATTGAAGACTCATACGGCAATCTCTACGCGGGAGGCCAATTCTCCGAGGCGGGCGCCGCCTCATCCCTCTATATTGCAAAATATGTCCAGAGAGCATCGCATGACTTCAATGCCGACTTGAAATCCGACGTGATCGCCGAGGATTCGGCAACAAACAGAGGGTGGCTTTATCTCATGAACGGCTCGACTCCCTCATCAAGCAATATCGTCTATACGAAGTCCAGCGGCACCTGGTGGAGCGTATTTAAAATAGCCGATTTCAATGGAGATGGCTGCGCAGACCTCCTTTGGGAAGATTCGGCGACCATGCAGATCGTCATTTATCTCATGAACGGTTTTACAACGCTTTCCTCTAAGACCATATATCCGGCTAACAGCGGCTGGGGCATAGTCGGCATTGCCGATTTCAATGGAGATGGCAAGGCGGACATCTTGCGGGAGAACACCGCAACAAGCACAGGCTACATTGATTTGATGGACGGAACTTCTGTTTCTTCAAGCTCCTATGTATATACGAGAAATCCTGCGTGGAGCGTATATGCGACGCGTGACTTCAATGGGGATGGAATGGCAGACATACTCTGGCAGAACAGCGACGGCACAGGCTACATGTATCTGATGGATGGCGGGACAATATCCAGCCATGGACGGGTCTATCAGATCACCGACTCGAACTGGAGCATTGACAACTACGGCGATTTCAATGGCGATGGCAGATGCGATATTCTCTGGGTTCACAACTCAGGAGGCGTCAAGTCCGGATACATATATCTCATGAACGGGCTTGCAATCTCATCTTCCGGCTACACGTACAGCACGTCAGACTCGAACTGGAGCGTTATCGAAGTGGGAGATCTCAACGGCGATGGCAGGGATGATCTTCTTTTCCAGAACTTCGCCACGGGATTCGGTACCGGATATATCATGAACGGTGTCACCGCCTCTTCGACCGGGAGCATCTACAATGCAGGCGCATCATGGTCTGTCGTTGATCTTCTCGATTTCAATGGCGATGGAAAAGACGACATTCTTTGGATTAACAACGCGACAAACAAGACTATGGACTGGATTATGAATGGTCTGACTGTCTCTACCTACGGCACTGTCTTTGGCGCGGGAACAAAATCGCCATTCAATCCGTGAACCGAAAAAGATCAACAACGAGGGAAAATATCAGATGAAAAAAAAATATCTTTCTCTTTTCAGAACACTGCTTGCAGTTCAGCTCGTTATCGCGGCCGGAACTCTACAATCCGGGGACTCAAACTCGGTATGGACGGGGCTCAACAGCTATACGGGTGTCAACAACAGCGTCTATGCACTGTGCAGTTACGGCAAGGATGTCTATGCTGGAGGAACTTTCAATATAGCGGGAAAAATCAACCCCAGCCGAATAGCGAAGTGGGACGGCGAGAATTGGATCGCCCTCGGAGACGGGATGAACAACACTGTATGGGCACTCACTGCGGACAAGACCGGCAACATCTACGCGGGCGGCGAATTCACTACCGCTGGCGGGGTCACCGTCAACCGCGTCGCAAAATGGGACGGTCAGGAATGGAGTGCGATGGGTTCCGGAATGAACTGGACAGTGAGGGCTCTTGCATACGATTCGCTCTCCGGCAGGCTCTATGCAGGCGGCGAATTTACCACGGCGGGCGGCATACTCGCAAGTCGAATCGCATACTGGGATGGAACCCAATGGTGGCCTCTGGCGACGGGAACAAACAACACCGTCCGCAGTATCGCATGCAATCCCGAAACCGGAGAAGTCTATGTTGCAGGCAGTTTCACCACGGCGGGAGGTAAAGGAGTCAACCGTGTCGCCAAATGGACACATGACACTGCAAGCTGGAGCGAGCTCGGCCTCGGCATGGACAACACAGTCAACTCAATTGTCTTGGACCAGTTCGGAAACGTCTATGCGGGCGGGAATTTCACCGCTGTAGGAGCGATCTCCGCAAACTACGTGGCGTTTTGGAACGGCACTTGCTGGGACGCTTTGGGCACCGGCATGGATGCCGCCGTCCAGACTCTGACATACGATTTCAGAGGAGTCGGCACGCTTGTCGCAGGAGGCGGTTTCACCAACGCAGGGGGAACAGCCGCGAGACATCTGGCACGCTGGGACGACACAAGCTGGAGCGCGATATCAGAGGGTTGCGACGGCACGGTCTATTCCTTGTGCATGAATTCAGAAGCAAACATTTACGCGGGAGGTTATTTTCTCGAAGCTGGAGGCTCTTTGATGAATAACATCGCAAAATGGGACGGCAGTTCCTGGACTTCTCTCGGGAGAGGGCTTAGCAACTGGATATTGAGCGCCGCCAGCGACTCGAACGGCTTTCTCTACTTCGGAGGCAGGTTCGCAAGCACATTGAACGGAACAGCCTTGAATTTCATAGCCAAATGGACAGGATCCGAGTGGATGTCTCTCGGCGAAGGAATGAATTCCTATGTCCACGCCATCGCATACGACTCCTCCAACAACGTATATGCCGGAGGCGAATTTACTACGGCAGGCGGAGTCTCCGCGAATTATGTCGCCAAGTGGAATGGCTCGCTTTGGAGTCCACTTGGTTCGGGAATGGACAAAAACGGTGTCAGAGCCCTTGCATGCGATTCTTCGGGAAATTTGTATGCCGGGGGCACATTCACATCTGCGGGAGGCGTCGCCGTCAACTACATAGCAAAATGGAACGGAACTGCCTGGAGCGCCTTGGGTTCCGGAATTGAAGGCTGGGTCTACTCCCTCTTATGCGACTCGTCAGGGAATCTATATGCAGGCGGCTTTTTCACAGGCGCTGGCGGAGTTCCCGCCGACAATATAGCCAAATGGGACGGTTCGAGCTGGTCGGCTCTCGGTTCCGGAACAAACAATATAGTAAGTGCACTCGCAATGGACTCGTCCGGAAATCTATACGCAGGCGGTTTTTTCACGAATGCCGGAGGAGTCCCGGCAAATGCCGTCGCAAAGTGGAACGGAACAAGCTGGAGCGCACTCGGTTCCGGGTTCGGTTCCGAGGGTGAAGTCAGCGATCTTGTCTTCAACAGAAGCACGAATGTTCTTTATGCCACGGGAGATTTCGACAGCGCCGGCGGAAAAGCTGCCAGCAATATAGCCAAGTGGGACGGAACAGCTTGGAGTCCGCTCGGTTCAGGGCTCGACGATGAAGCCTACTGCCTCGTGCTGGAATATTATACCAACACGCTTTACGTCGGCGGAGAATTCGAGCTTGCCGGCGGCAAAGTCGCCCATTACCTCGCAAAATACTCGAAATTGCCCGGAAGGGACTTCAACGGCGACGGCAGAAACGACATACTTGGTCAGAGTTCATACATCGGCAGAGGCTTCCTCATGAACGGCAAGACCATTTCGAGCTCGGGCGACGTCTATTCGATGTCCGACAACAAATGGAGCGTCAAATCATACGGCGATTTCGACGGTGACGGCAAAACCGACATGCTCTGGACTCACAGCACAACAAACCAAATCATGATCTACCTCATGAACGGTCTCTCCGTCAAATCCACGAAGTCGGTCTATCAGGGCGGCGACTGGAAATTCAAGACTGCCGCCGACTTCAACGGCGACGGCAAGACGGACATTCTCATAGAAAACTCCGAGCAAACAGCCGGCCACACCTATCTCCTCTGCGGAACGACAATCATCGGCCAAGGAAAGTCGTACGAAAAATCATCGGACACCATCCTCGTGAAAACTGCGGATTTCGACGGTGACGGCAAGGCGGATTTCCTCTGGCAATACGCCAGCGGCTTGGGCGAAGTCTGGCTCATGAACGGCTACACCAAAACCAGTTCTGGAGCAATTTATTCATCGAGCGGCACTTGGGAAATCATCGGATTCGGCGATTTCAACGGCGACGGGATGACCGACATCTTGTGGCAAAGCAAAAGTGGAGTCTACGGATACACATTCCTGATGAATGGCACAACTGTCGCCTCGCACGGCTACAGCTACTCGAAAAGCTCCGGCTCGACTTGGAATGTGGACAAGATAGGAGACATCAACGGAGACGCCAAAAGCGACCTTTTATGGCGGAACGCCAATGGAATCGGAATGGCTTATCTCATGGATGGCATCACGCCCAGCGCGGCCGGGCAAATCTACGACTCGTCGAAAAATCCGGCATGGACAATCAAAGATGTCTCCGATTTCAACAAGGACGGCAAGGGAGACCTGCTATGGGATCTCTCCACGAGCCACAAGACTCTGGTCTATCTGATGAACGGCTTCACCATTACGACCTTCGGGACAGTATATGATTTGGGCGTGGACTGGAACCTCATCCTTCCACAAAACTGATGGGTTTGAATGAACGACGGACAATCTGCGGACGCGACAATTAAATAAGCCACTTTTACATCACCAACTTCGAGGATTACCCAATTATGACAATGGATTTCGAACAGTATGCGAAGGAGAAAGCCATGTCTGGCGAGATTCCAGACAGCTGGACTGCCGCATTTGAGGAGTATTTTCTTGCCCCCAGAAAAGGGAATGAAAAGGAGCAGACCATCTTGGACTACGGCTTTGGCGACGGAAGATACTTCGAATATTTCAGCAGAAATTATTTGCCCGAGAACATATACGGCGTTGAAGTCTCGCAAATCCGTGTCGAGCGCGCCCGAAAACGCGGCTGGAAGAATGCATCCTTCCTCGAACTCGAGAAGCCGCTCCCATTTAAAAACAACTTTTTCGACTTCGTCAGCATGGTCGAAGTCGTAGAGCACATCCCATACGACAAGGCAGATTTCTATTTTTCAGAGATCAAAAGAGTTCTCAAGAGCGACGGTGCTTTTATGCTGACCACGCCCAACTACCCGATAAAGCGCTTTTACGATCTTCATATTGCGGTAACTAAGGGCAAATGGGGCAGAATAAAGGACGACCCAACGCACGTTTCACCCTATTCATTCAAAAAAATGAGGAAGCTTCTTGATAAATATTACAAAGATGTCATATTGCTTGGCTACAAGGACGGATTCCTTTACAAGCACCTTAAAAGCGATTTGCTTCGCCACAAGATGCTTGCAGTTTGCAGGAATCCCATTTCCTGAGACTTTCTTTTTTGGGGATATGTCAAAAGCGTCAATTCAATTTAGGAGAAGCTGATATGGCTCACAGCGCCAAGGAGATTGCGTCGAAAAAAAAGAAGAATCTTATCTCCGCGTCAATAAGGCAGGTTGTAAAGAATCCCGGCACGGTGATCAACCCCAAGGCATGGCAGAAGCTGGCAAAGAAGATTTCTGGCGCGGCTGATGGAACGACCTGGAAGGAGGACAAATCCAGAAAGGGAATCAAGTCCAGGGAGTATTCGAACTACGACGAGTATCTCGAGCATCAGAAGAGCAAAATAGACAAGAAGGGCGAGGAGTACCTCAAAGAATATCAGAAGCTTTTCCACGAAGAGCTTCTTAAAAGGCTGAAAATGCTCGAACCCAAGCTTGATCTAAGGGGCAAAACTGCCCTTTGTCTGGCGGCTAGACTCGGCACCGAGGTGCGCTCCTTCATTGATGCTGGCTGTTTCGCGCTCGGCATTGACCTCAATCCCGGCAAAGAGAACAAATACGTCGTAGCAGGCGATTTTCATAAGCTTCAGTTCGCAGACGGAACCGTTGATCTTGCTTTCACAAATTCCTTCGACCATGTCTTCGACAAAGACCGTGTCATCGCTGAAATAATGAGGGTCTTCAAAAAGAAGGCCTATTTCATAATCGAAATCGCAAACCAGTTCGGAGCCTACGAAAGCCTCGCTTGGGACGATCCGGAGGAGCTCATTAAAGTCTTCACAGACAAAGGCTTCAAGATTGTGGACCGCTCCACCTTCAAGTATCCATGGGAAGGCATACAGGTCGTATTCTCCTATGAGAAGTGATCTCCCCTCTTTCCGCGCGGAATCGCTTAAGTGAAATCTCCCAAAACCTTGAACGTCATGCTTGCGGCGGCGGCGACGACCTGGATTTTCCGCATCATAAATGCCGTGAGCGGCATCATCACCTTGCCCCTGATTTTGTTCTATCTCAACAAGAACGAATATGGATTGTGGGTTCTTATCGGACAGGTGAGCAGGTTCCTCGGAATGTCCGATCTCGGAATCGCCAACGCCATAAGCCGATTTGTCGCAAGATTCAGAGGGCAGAATGACAAAGATTCAATCGATGTCGTGATCAGCACTGTCCTGGTTCTCACTGTCGCTCTTGGAATACTTGTCGCCCTCTTGACATTTGCTATTGCACCTTGGATACCTGCAATTCTTGGAATTGGCGAAGACTATGCGTCCGTCTCAAAAACGGTATTCATCATAACCGGGCTGTCTCTTGCTCTAATGTTTCCAACTCGAATTGGAATGGGAATACTGACCGGCTACCAGTATTATGGACCGCATGGCGTCGGAAAAATCGTAAAGTCCCTCTTGTTTCTTCTTGCAATAGTTATCCTCGCCTGGATGAAGCAACTCAATGTGATCAGTCTTGCCTTTGCAAGCGGCATCACTGTGCTAATCGGTCAAATCCTGCTCTTTTATGTCGCGTGGAGGATGACGGGTCCCTGGAAAATTCTCCCATCGAACTGCTCCCTCAAAATGGCGAAGGAAATGCTGAGCCTTGGCTCAAGCACCATATTGGTCACTCTCAGCAAGCTGTTCTACAATCAGGGAATGGGAATCGCCCTGGGAAGGATTGCGGGACTCGGTTCTGTTGCAATTTATGGAGTTGCCTCGACGATCGTGATGGACATAGAGCCGATCATAGGGGCGATAGGCAGTGCAATGCCAACTCTCGCCAGCGAATTCCAGGCACGCGGCGAAATGGAAAAGCTGAAGCGTATTATAAACCTTTCAATCCTGGTCACTTTTGCGCTGACATTGAGCGCAATGGCAGGTCTTTTTGTCTATGCCGAGCCAATTTTGAGATTCTTCCTGAAGAAAGGAAGCTGGTCGGATGCAGATCTTTCTCAGATCGGCTACGTCATTTTGATCATGTTTGTAGGTGTCGCCTTCTGGCTGCCACAGCTCGTTTCCCGTTCGACACTTCAGGCTGTCGGAAGGCATTGGGCTGTCACTTACGCCGTATTGGGAAGCAGTATCGTCGCCTTGGGCATAGCTATCTTTGCCATGCTTAACGGCTGGGGCGTATATGGTGCAGCACTCGGCTTTGGAATGGAGCTTCTTTTCCAGGGAATTATTCTCTTTCCGCCGATGATCTGCAAATTCTTAGGAGAATCTTTGAGGGAAATGTTTGTCAAGGCCTATTTGCCGGGCTTTCTCACTGGCATTGCCGTTTTCGCGGTCGCCCTCTTCTTATCCTGGATACTTCCCCCAGATTCTGTCGTCAATCTCATTCTGGGCATCCTTGCAACATTTATTTTTGGAATCGCCATTCTCGTACCGATCAGCGGACAGACGGCCTTCGTAATAAAGACCTTGAAAAGATATCAAGCCAGGGTTATCTAAATGACAAAAATTTGTTTCAACTATAAGACAGTCGAAGGTCCCTGGGGCGGCGGCAATTCCTTTGTCAGAAACCTGAAGAAATATCTTGCCCAGATGCCTGACATGCAAATCGTCGAGGACGAAGATCAAGACTATGATCTTTTTTTCATGAACCAGCTAAACCGGGGTCCCGGCAGAAAGAAGGGCAGGACGCAGTTCATTAGTCCATGGGAGCTCGCAAGAATACACAAATACGGGCATCCATCTTTTCTGAAAATGCTCAGCTCGTTGCTGTCGGGACGGCGCGACGGCAAGAAAATCGTCGCCAGGCTCACCAATCTCAGAAGCCATTCCTACAATCAGAATTACTCTTACCGCGACTGGATGCTTCTGAACGCACTGAAGCACACGGACATGGACATTTTCCAGTCGGAGTATATAAAAGGTGTTTTCTGCCGGGCTGGCTATTCCAAAAAAAACTGTGTCGTCATCTACAACGGTGTAAATCAGAAGATTTTCAATCTCGATGGAAAGAAATTCTGGGACGGAAATTACCCCGTGAAAGTCTTTTCAACAGCCTTCGCGTCCAGGGAGTCGAAGCGCTTCGATCTGATAGCAGATTTTTCCGAGCTTGCAAATGTCGAATGCACGCACATCGGCACCTGGCCAGATGGTACAAATCCGAAAAAGGTGAAATTGCTCGGAAAAATGCCCCAGGCGGATTTTATAAGGCTCTTCAAGGAAGAAGCGCATATCTTTCTTCATCCTGCTGAAAAGGACATCTGCCCTAATGGCGTGATCGAGGCGCTTTCCACCGGTTTACCAGTCATTTTCAGAAATCCTGGCGGCACCGGCGAAATCGTCGGCGACTGCGGTGCTGAATTCAGGGACTCCCCAAAGAATGCCCTCGATCTTGTTCTGGCGAATTACGCAAAATGCCTTGAAGGCATCAGAAAGAACTGGAGCAGTTACTCCATCGAAGATTCCGCCGGAAAATATGCCGAAGTATTCAGAAGCCTCAGCTGAATGACGACCCTTTTCTTATCGCGGCAAGCAAGAGTTCTATTGTGATCTGCAACTTCAGGCATCCGAACCTGCATGAATTTTAACATGTCAAATCGGGGAAGGAACAATGATCATATCTTGTAATTTCATGGACATAAATAAGATACAGCGATATTCTGCCGGTTTTCATTGCGCTACTGACTCAGATGTCTGAAGGTCGAAGTGGCAGGAACGAAAAGACAGATGAAAAGGGTGGAAAATATTTAAAAAATATTCCCCTTCCTCTTGAAATGAAAAGTGCCCGGGGCTAGCTTATGTCTGCATTGTGGCAATTCAACTAACGGTAGATACTAAAAGTTGGATTTCCTTTAACATTATACTATGAAACGGGATATACGCAAAAAAAGGTTTTTGATTGCAGATGAATAATGAGAATAAAAAATCCTGGAATTGGCGGACGATTGCAATTTTTGCAGTTGTTCTTCTGCTTAACGATCTGATCATATTCGAGTATTTCCGTACCCAAAACAGCGCGAAGATGCGCGTTTCAGAAAATCCTGATTCACTAACCTCCAATTTCCCAGAAATGCCTTTTGCACCATTGTCTTCAGACGGCGAAATGGGTGACAAAATAAATACAACCGCATCATCTGTTTCAGAATCAGCAACTGTGAAGTCATTTGACGCAGATGCGCGCAGGCTTCTCGCCCTTTCCGGGGCTGATCGCTCTCGCGCCCTGCGAGGGCTTATCAAGGATTGGGGCAAAGACTCGCCTGGAGCTTTCGCCGACTGGGCATTGAAAAATCTCAGAGGGAAGGAATTGGAATACGCACTTTCGAGAATATGCGGAGTCTGGAGCGCAAAGTCTCCCCAAGATGCGGCAGGCTGGGCTCTGGATTTTGTGCCTGAGGGCGGGTTTCGGGACTCGCTTCTGTCTCAGATCCTTGAAAACTGGATCCATCGCGATCCTCAGTCCGCCGCAAACTGGGCTCTTGCAATGCCGGAAGGACCGAAGCGCAATGACGCAGTCGCATACGTGGCGCGGCAGTGGGGTCTGGAAGCACCGGAATCCGCCGCAGAATGGGTGCTTGGACTCGGCGAAGGAATTGACAAAAAGCCCGCACTTTTCCATCTCTCCATTTCCTGGGCGATGAACAACCCTTCCGCCGCCAGAGACTTTGTTCTCTCCATCCAGGATGAAAAGCTGAGAAGTTCCGCAATCAGCGGTTTCGCGAGAGGATGGGCATACGGCGATCCGGAGGCATCCGCAAAATGGACTCTGTCCTTGCCGGATTCCGAGGGAAAACTAAATGCAATTGCCTCCCTCTCGAGGATTTGGGGAATAAACGATCCCTACTCGGCGGCAAATTGGGTGCTGGAACTCTCAAATCAAGATCATAAAAAAATCGCCGTTACGGGTCTTATGAGAGGATGGATTTCCCAAGACCCCTATGGTGCCGCGGAATGGGCTTTGAAACTCTACAGTGAGAGCAAAGAAAATAATTATCCACTACTGGCTCTTGTAAAAAAATGGTCTGAAGCAGATCGCAAGACCGCGCTCGAATGGCTCAATAAATCCGGGCTTACAAAAGAAGAAATTCAAGAAATCCTGGATATGGCAAAATAATGGTTTTCTCCTCGCACCTCTTTCTTTTCTACTTCCTGCCTTGCGCGCTTCTCGCATACTATCTCATGCCTCAGCGCGGGCGCCATCTTGTCCTGACACTCTTCAGCTATCTTTTCTATGGCTGGGCGAATCCTTTATTCGTCGTTCTCATGTTTGTCTCGACGCTGATAGACTATGTCTGCGGACTCATCATCGCAGGAATCGGTCCATTTTCCTCTTCTACTGCAATTGAAGCTCTGCCCAGGCACGGAAAAAGAAGCACGGCTCGAAAGCTCGCCCTGACCGCTTCGATCATTTCAAATCTCTCCCTTCTTGGATTTTTCAAATATTTCAATTTCACCCTCGACAACTACAACTACATGCTTGCGGTCTTTGGCTTCGAGAATTTCCAGATGGACGGTTTTTTCAGAATAGTGCTTCCTCTCGGAATCAGCTTCTACACATTCCAGTCAATGAGCTATTCTATTGATGTCTTCCGGGGCGATGCAAAGGTGATAAGGAATTTCACGGACTTCGCCTGCTATGTAGCAATGTTCCCACAGCTTGTCGCCGGTCCGATCATCAGATTCCAGGAAGTTGCCGACCAGCTTGAAAAACGAAGGCACAATATCGAGCTGTTTTCGCGCGGGATTGCTTTCTTTTGCCTTGGATTCGCTAAAAAGGTGCTTCTTGCAAATCCATGCGGAAAGATCGCAGACGTCTGTTTCAACTCTTCCGGCACCTCGACCTTGGAAGCATGGTACGGAGTCTGCGCATACGCTTTCCAAATCTACTTCGATTTCAGCGGATATTCCGACATGGCTATCGGACTGGGACTCATGCTCGGCTTCATTTTCGCCAAGAACTTCGATTCGCCGTATCACTCCAAATCCATAACCGAATTTTGGAGAAGATGGCATCTCTCGCTCTCGTTCTGGCTCAGAGACTACCTCTATATTCCCCTCGGAGGAAACCGCAAAGGCGAGCTGAGAACATATGCAAATCTGCTTGCCGTCATGCTTCTCGGCGGACTCTGGCACGGCGCATCCTGGAATTTCCTGATTTGGGGAGGCATACATGGCTCTCTGCTAGGCTTTGAAAGACTCCAGGGCAAAGACAGCCTCTACAGAAAAATGCCAGACTTCATGAAGGTCGTCCTCACATTCGTTATCGTGCTGTTCACATGGGTCTTTTTCCGGGCTGAAACACTGGGTGCCGCCGTCAAATATTGCCAGACAATGCTCGGTATGGTTCTAGTTCCCCCAAGCGCATCTCTGATCGGAGGGCTTGTCTTCAAGCCATACTATCTTGTCTGCTTCGTCATTGCCGGAATCGCCGTATGGCTTTTCCCTCAGACATGGAATTTCACAAGGAAAATAAATCTTCCTAAGGCCATCTTCATCCTCCTAATTTTCTGGATTTCAATAATGGCGCTCTCCTCGCAATCTTACAACCCCTTCATATACTTCATCTTCTAATGAGCCATCATAGAAAAGAGATAACCCACAGCCGCGAAGCAGAAGCCAAGATTGAGATCGGCCATACCGAGATCACGAGGCCTTTGAAACACCTGCTCTTCTGGCCATTCATCCTAACGATATTTTTAATTCCTTCCATCCAAATAGTCCTTGAAATCATGGATGCCAACGACGGCGAATATCTGGGAATTAACACTTTTCAGATGTTCCAAAACTCAGAAAAATCCTTGAGGGACAGAGAAAAACCAAAAAGTTCACAAGGCGGCAATTCCCTTCTAGAAAGCAAATTATTTGAAAGCAATAGAAGCCTTCTTAAAAGAATAAACGATTATGAGAAGAATCTTGAAGACTCTTCAATCCTAAGAAATGGAATCCTTCCATGGGCACAGAAATTCCTGATTGAAACCCTGTCAACCGGCACTGAAGAGGTATATCTAGGACTTGACGACTGGCTGTTCTACAGACTTGATTTCGAGTCAGTAGTCGGCCCGGGTTTTCTGTCTCCGCAGTGGATACTTAAAAGAAAAAATTCTGCGAAGTCACCTGGGAGCGAGCCGTCCCCGGATCCCCTTCCAGCAATAATTGACCTTAAAAATCAGCTTGAAAAGCGCGGAATCGCTCTCATTGTCATGCCGACTCCTGTAAAATTTACTGTCGAGGCTGATAAATTTGCTCCGGAGTCAGGGAAGTCATTTCCCATCCACAACGCTTCATACGGAGATTTCATCAATAGACTCGAAGAGAACGGCGTCATTGTCTTCGACTCCGCCGACTATTTGATGCGATTAAAAAAGGAGCGTCCAGACGGAATTTATCTGAAGACCGACACTCACTGGCGTCCTGAGACGGTCTCATACATCGCGAGTGAGCTTGCTAGGTTCATCAAGGAGAAGAATCTGATTGATTCGACAGATTCTCAAAGCTACCAGTATAAAAAATCCTCGAAGGAAATCGTAAATTCAGGCGATATTGCGAGGCTTTTCAAAGCACAAGATGCGTTAAGCGGGAAATTCTCAGAAAAAGTTGAGATTGCACAGGTGCTAGATGGTGTCAAAAACTGGAAGACGAAAAAAAAATCCAGGATTCTTCTTATCGGCGACAGTTTTACAAACATCTTTTCCCTCGAGGGAATGGGATGGGGAGACTCAGCCGGTCTTGCAGAGCAAATATCTTTTGCTATGAAAGAGGACATGGATGTCCTGTCGAGAAACGATGCTGGAGCTTTTGCATCAAGGGAGATGCTGGCTCTCGAGATCAGGCACGGCAACGATAGGCTCGAAGGCAAAAAACTTCTCATATGGCAGTTTTCCGAACGCGAACTTGTTTTCGGCGACTGGAAGATCATTCCGCTCGAAAAAGGAGATGAGTTGAAAGGTGAAAGAGAATTTTTTGTTCCGCAGGGCAGTGCCTCGCTGGAAATTGCCGGGATTATTTCAGAGATCAGTCCCGCCCCGCGTCCTGGAACAGTGCCATACAAGGATCACATAGTCGCGTTGCATCTTATAGCGCCAGAGTCTGGGGAAGCCTCCGGACTTTCAGGCAAAGATCTTGTGGTGCTGACTTGGAGCATGAGAGACAATGTCTGGACAAACGCCGCAAGACTGCGTCCTGGCGAGAAAGTCCGGATCAAGGTTTCCGACTGGAAAAACTACGAAAGCAAATATGGCTCATACAACATCACTCTTCCTGAAGACGAGGAGCTTGTCTTTGCCCCGTTCTGCTGGGCGGAGGAGATCAACAAATAGTAGCAGTATAAGCCGAATGCAAAAATACAATCCCGAAATTCATCACAGGCGATCCATCCGTTTGAAGGGGCATGACTACGGTGGCGGTGGAACATATTTTGTGACGATTTGCGCGCATCGGGAATTCATCAATTTTGCGGAAGGCAATCCATTCGGCGCCGCCGAATACACAGGGGCGACACGCATGTCGCATGGAGAAGGGGCGACACGCATGTCGCCCGTACGGGGGATAATCGCCGCGGAGTGGAAGCGCAGTGGCGAATTGCGCGATGATGTGTTCCCTGGTGAATTTGTTGTAATGCCGGATCATTTTCATGGATTGATGCGGATTGGGGAGAAAGGCAAATCTGTTTTGGGGCACGTCATCGGCGGGTTCAAGGCTGCTGTAAGCCGCGAAATCCGCATTTTAGGAGACAGATGCCCGTCCATGCAAGTTCCTCCTGAAACTCGCATCTGGCACCGCAACTACTATGAAATGATTGTACGCACGCAGGAGGCGGAGAAGA